>JAHEIO010000026.1:0-8842 GCA_024639325.1 Gammaproteobacteria bacterium | reverse complement strand
TTGTAGGAGGCGCGCCTCGCGCCGATCAGAACGTGCCAACCGTAACTGGCGGGATGGTCATTGGGTGAGGGTCAGATCGAAGACTATTCTGACATCGAAGCCAATGGTGTCGTCGTCCTTCCAGTCTCCGGTTCCGATGTCGAAATCGCCGCGTTCGACGTCCGCCGATCCTTTCAAGCGGACGGAAGAATCCGCCGGCGTCCAAGAAAACGTCGCGGTTACGGGGTTCGTAATGCCTTTGATGGTCAGATCTCCGGTAACCGCATATTCGTTTTCACCAGACAGGCGTTCGAACCGAAGTGAAGTAAAGGCTGCCTCTGGATGGCTTTCCACGTCGAACCAGTCCGCTTCCAGCATGCCCTCGTCACGATCGGGACTGTCGGTGTTCACCGACGCGACGCCAATGGTAATCAGGAATGACCCATCAGATGGATTTTCCGGGTCGAAACGGATCAGGGCGGTAAATTCGTCGAAGCGTCCCTCGAATGGGATCTCGTCGTAGGTGGCCACGAATCCGATGCGGCTGGTTTCCGCGTCCACGTTCCATTCGTTTGCCCGGACGCCCTGAAAAAGAAGCATTCCGGCCAGGATTACCAGGATTCCGGAAGTGGATTTCATCACCGCTGCCGCCGGCCGCTGCCGGGTAACATCCTGATCAGGACGTTATTTTTTTTGATCACGTGGTGTCTGACGGCTGCCAAAACGTGGATGGAAATTATGAGGAGAAAGATCCAGAATGCGACGAGATGAACAGTTTCCGCGGCGTCCTGCCACAGCTCATTGGTGGGGATGAGGTTGGGAACTTTCATCCCGCCGAAATAGCGAAACGGAAAATTCGCGGTGGAGTTGATGACGTAGCCGCTTACCGGCATCGCTATCATCAGCAGGTACAGGAAGGCGTGTCCGGTCCGGGCCAGGCGGCTTTCGGTTGTGGACGTCTCCAATGGCGGGGCGGGAGTTGCGTTTGTGATTCGCCACGCGATTCGTACGACAACCAGGCCGAGCAGTGTCAATCCGATCGACTTGTGCCATATAAACAGTTTGAGCTTGGTCGGAGACATGGGGTAGTTCACGGCAACCCAACCGAGTACGAACATGGCCAGTATCAACAACGCCATCAGCCAATGCAGCGCCCTGGTGACCGAGCCCCACGCCTCGCGAGTATCACGAATCATTCTTTCGAACGGGTTCGACCGCCCCTTCGACTTCGAGTCGAATTTCCACCTCATCACCGATGTATTTCGTGTGGGAAGTCATGCCGAAATCAGACCGGTGCAGCACCGCGCTTCCGGAGAACCCTGCCGTCTTCTTTCCCGTAGCGAGGTTCAGGCCTGCCTTGTTCAGCCTCATCTCCAGCTTTATCGGTCGGGTGGAACCCAGGATCGTGAGGTTTCCGTAGACCGATATGTTCTTGCCGTCGACGCTCTCGATTCTGTTGCTCCGAAAATCGATGTTTGGATGGGCCTTGGTGTTGAAGTAGGTCTTTCCTCTCATCTTCCGGTTCCATTTGTCGTCATCCATATCGATGCTGTCGGTGTATATGGTGATCTCGACTTCCGATTTTTCGATATTTTTACGATCGAAGGTGAACCAGCCCTCGAAATCCAGGAACTCCCCCTGGGATTTTGAGAACCCGAAGTGGTCGACGAAAAACAGGATCTGGGTGTGCAGCTTGTCGAATTCGTAGTTTTCAGCCCGTGCGGCGCCGGTGAATGGAACCAGAAACGAAGCCGCAGTCAGGATCAGTCGAAGACGATTGCAAAATATACTCATAGAAACAAGAGACCGTTGCCCTGGGTTAATGTTCCGCCAAAACCGGTCCGGCCAACTCGACAAACACCCGCCCTCGGCGTTGCATCCGCTGCCATGAGCTCGCTAGTGCCTCGCGAATGCGCCTTGAATTCGGATACTTGTCGCTTCGCTGAATGTCACAGAATTTACGACGGGGTACACTAGTTTTTCTTGCTCCACGAATCCCTCAGAGTGACGGTCCTGTTGAATACAAGAGAGCCTTTCGAGGAGTCGGGGTCCGTACAAAAATAACCTTGACGCTCGAACTGATAGGGTTGCGCCGCCGGCTGGCCGAGATACGGCTCGAGTTTGCAACCCTGCAGGACCAGCAGGGAGAGGCTATTGATCTGGCTCGACAGCTCGTTCTGAGTGGGAGCGGGAACCGTGAACAAACGGTCGTACAAACGTACCTCCGCATCAACGGCATGCGCCGCCGACACCCAGTGTATGGTGCCTCGCACCTTGCGTCCATCCGGGGATGATCCGCCTCGTGTTTCAGGGTCGTAATCACAGTGAATTTCTACTATTTCACCATCGTCATCCTTGATTACCTCGGTGCAGGTGACGTAGTAAGCGTAGCGCAATCGGACCTCCCGCCCGGGACTGAGCCGATAGAACTTCTTCGGCGGGTCTTCCAGGAAATCCTCGCGATCGACGTAGAGAGTGTTCGAAAACGGGATTTCGCGGGTTCCCATGTCGGGCCGCTTGGGGTGGTTTTGCGCGGTCAGGAGTTCACTCGCGTCCTGGGGATAGTTATTGATTACCAGTTTGATCGGTCGCAGCACGGCCATCGCCCTCGGTGCCGTATGATCGAGATCCTCCCGGATGCTGTTCTCCAGCATGCTCATTTCCACGACGCCCTGGCTCTTGGTGATCCCGGCGCGCTCACAGAAATCCCTGATGGCAGTCGGGGTGTAGCCGCGTCGGCGTAAACCGGACAGGGTCGGCAGCCGGGGATCGTCCCATCCGTTGACATGCTTCTCCTTGACCAGCCGGTTGAGCAAACGCTTGCTCATCAGAGTGTAGTCCAGATTCAACCGGCCGAATTCGATCTGTTGCGGATGGCAGGGTATATCGATATTGTCGAGCACCCAGTCGTAGAGTGGCCGGTGATCCTCGAACTCCAGCGTGCACAGTGAATGCGTTACGCCCTCTATGGCGTCCGAGATGCATTGCGTATAGTCGTACATCGGATAGATGCACCAGTCATCCCCCGTCCTCCAGTGCCTGGCGTGCCTGATACGGTAGAGGATGGGGTCGCGCATATTGATGTTGGGAGAGGCCATGTCGATTTTGGCGCGCAGTACCAGAGCGCCATCCTCGAACTCGCCGGCCCGCATGCGGCGAAAGAGGTCGAGGTTTTCTTCCACGGGTCTGCCGCGACAGGGGCTGTCGATACCGGGTTCCGTGAGAGTCCCCCGCGTTTCGCGAATGGTGTCCCCGGTCTGGCTGTCGACGTAGGCCTTGCCCCGATTGATGAGTTCGATAGCGTACTGAAAGAGCCGTTCGAAGTAATCGGACGCGTAGCGGAGTTCGGTCCAGGTGTAGCCGAGCCACTCTACATCGCGTGTGATGGACTCGGCATACTCCGTTTCCTCTTTTTCCGGGTTGGTGTCATCGAAACGCAGATTGCAGGTACCATCGTAGTCTTCGGCGATTCCGAAATTGAGACAGATCGCTCGGGCGTGGCCGATATGCAGGTATCCGTTGGGCTCGGGCGGAAACCGAGTCGCTACTCTGCCGTCGTTCTTGCCGTTTGCCAGGTCCCGGTCAATGGTCTGGCGAATGAAGTTGGTCGGAGTCGTGTTGCCCGGGTCACTCATGGTGTCTAAAAGCCCCTAAGAATTCCCGCAGTGTTGGAAATGATGGACCGCTATTATGCCATTTTGTCGATGGCGACGCCCGGTGCGATTTCCTGGCGGAGTTGTTACAGAGTATGATCGATGCTTACCAAAGCACTTCCGTGGCCAACGTGGATGAACGTCGTTGCCGGATAGATGGCAAAAAGCGGCGTTACTTTAGACAACATCGAGCCTGCAGATTTCAGCCATGATTACCCAATCAAGGATCAAGTCATCCAATCCGGGCCGCGGCACTTACGATATTACCCGCGATCTGAACGCCTGCGTCAGCGCCGCCGGAGTAAATTCCGGCCTGGCCCATGTGTTCATTCACCACACCAGCGCGTCCCTGATTATCTGCGAGAACGCGGATCCCGCGGTACGCTCCGACCTCGAAGCGTACATGACTCGAACCGTTCCGGACGGGGACCCCCTCTACCGGCACAGCCAGGAAGGGCCGGACGACATGCCCGCTCATGTGCGAAGCGTCCTTACCCAGACTTCGCTGACGGTGCCGATATTCGACGGCCGGCTCGCGCTGGGTACCTGGCAGGGTATCTATTTGTGGGAACACCGCCTCGAACCGCACACGCGCACCCTTACGGTGACCATTCAGAGCGAGTAGCCTGCATATTGCACCGGCAACCCGGGTGAGTGCCGGCTTGCCCGTTTTTTCGGGGTGACTTATCATGCTGCGGTGCAACAAGTCCCATAACCCTGCATATGGCCTCCGAGAATACGAGCGAAAGAAAATACTCACCGATCACCCCCGGCGAATATCTGGATCTTGTCTTCAGGACCCAGAAGCTGGCCCTGGGGCAGGTTTCTAGTCTGATCGAGGAGGGGCCGCCTCACACGCTGGATCCTCTGGATCTGGGCAGGCCGCTCACTTCTCTCGTTTTTAACTGGTCACGAGAAGCCTTTCAGATGGCCGGCGTGGTTGGCAATCATTTGCAGAAAACCGCCCGGCTCAACCAGAACGTATTCATGGGCCTGTGGGGTGTTAACAAAGAACCGGTAGCGCAACCGGGAGAAGACGACCGCCGCTTTCTGGATGATTCCTGGTCGGAAAACCCCTGGTTCGACTATATCAAGCAGTCCTACCTTCTGTTTTCGGATCTCGTAAACGATTGCTTCGATATGGACACGGGACTCGGCGATCGGGATCGCGAGAAGATTCATTTTTTTACCCATCAATGGCTTAAGGCGATTGCGCCGAGCAATTGCCCGGCCACTAATCCGGTGGTCATCAAGGAAGCGGTGGCAACGGACGGTGCCAGTCTGGTCAACGGTTACAAGAACTTTCTTCGAGACTGGGAGCAAAGCGGCGGCCAGTTCAAGATTCTTCTGTCTGATCCAGACGCGTTCCAGCTGGGCAAAAACATCGCGACGACCCCGGGAAAAGTGATTTTCCAGAACGATCTGATTCAGCTTATCCAGTACCTGCCCGCCACCGACAAGACTTTCAAGGACCCGCTGCTGGTGATCCCCCCGTGGATTAACAAATACTACATCATGGACTTGAGGCCCGATAACTCCATCATCAAGTACTGGGTGGACCAGGGCCATAGCGTCTTCATCGTTTCCTGGATCAATCCGGACGAGAGCCATGCCGATAAGTCATTCGAGGATTACATGTTCGAAGGTGCCTATGCCGCGTGTGACGCGGTTGAACAGGCAACCGGGGAGAAGCGGATCAATGCGGTAGGCTACTGCATCGGCGGAACGCTGCTGGCGGCAACGCTGGCGCACATGAAGGCCAGGGGCGACAAGCGGATCCGATCGGCGACGTTTCTGACCACATTGATTGATTTCAGCGACCCGGGAGAGATTCGCGCGTTCATCGACGAACAGCAGGTCCGCAATATGGAATCGCGCATGGAGAAAAAGGGCTATCTGGAGGGGGCGGAAATGGCCTCGGCGTTCAGTATGCTTCGTGCCGATGATCTGATCTGGAACGCGGTAGTCCACTATTACCTGATGGGCAAGGAAACCATTGCATTCGACCTGCTGCACTGGAACGGCGATTCCACCCGCATGCCCAAGACGATGCACAGTTTCTATCTTCGCAATATGTACCTGGACAATCTTTTGTGCGAGCCGGGTGGAATTGAGCTCGACGGCGTGGCGCTGGATATCGGCAGCATCGACATACCCGTTTATTTCTTGTCGACGCACGACGACCACATTGCGCCCTGGACGGCTACCTACCTGGGTGCGCGGCTCTTCTCGGGCCCGGTACGGTTCGTCGTGGGCGGTTCCGGCCACATTGCCGGCGTAATCAATCCGCCTCAAAACAACAAGTATGGTTTCCGTGTGAACGAGGGCGCCAAGGACAATTTACCCTCCAACTCCGAGAAGTGGCTGGAGGGCGCGACTCAATACGAGGGCTCCTGGTGGCCGGACTGGATCGAGTGGATCGGTAGCATATCCCGACGGCGGATTGCGGCGCGTACCCCCGGCAGCGGAGCGCTTCCCGTCATCGAAGATGCACCCGGCACTTATGTCAGCCAGCGTATAGATTGACCAAAAGCGCGACTGCGTGTCAAATAAAGATATTATGCAACCGCGGTTGTTCACGGGCCTGGTACTGATCGCGACAATCGCATTGTCAGCGGCCTGTTCGAGCGCCCCCAGGAAGTCCCCAGTCAAGGAAGTGCAGGTGGAGAGCGCCGTTACGGTAGCGCAACCCTATGCAATAGAGGAGCCAAATGTCGGAGATGCCGAAGCGTTGACCGCGGAACCGGTGATCCAGGGATCCAGCCTCGGATCCGCGGCCGACGTTCTGCTGGGCGACATCGCCAACGGCGGGCAGGTTTATTTGTCACAGTTCCCGCAAAAAGTCGTACTGGTGAATTACTGGTCCAGCGCATGTGATTCGTGTGGACAACGGCTGCGGGAGATGGCCCAGGTTTCGATTGACTACCAGCCACTCGAGTTGATCGTCGCGAATGTCAATCTCGGCGAGACACCGCAAGCGGCCAGAACCTATCTGGACGCGGAGGGACTTGGCGATTTTTCCGGACTGCGGCTCACCGATACGTCGGGGTCGGCCGCGGCAGGTGTCGGCGTCGCGGGCGTGCCGACCACGCTCCTTTTCGACAAAAACGGGATGGAAGTCATGCGCTACGGTGACAATTCGAATATCGATCGGATCCGCCAGGATCTGGATCTGCTGCTGAAGTAGCCGCAATGGCACGTACTTTGCAGATGACTGCCCGCACCCTGCGAAACAGCAGCGAATTGGAAGAGAGCCGGCGTTTTTGCGTGGCGCCCATGATGGATTGTACGGACCGGCATGATCGATATCTGCTGCGGCTCATCACTCGGCGTGCGCTGCTGTACTCCGAGATGATCACATCGCACGCACTCTGTCATGGAGACCGTCAACGATTGCTCGGATTCGACGCGTTCGAGCACCCCGTGGCTCTGCAGATCGGGGGTAGCGAACCGCGGCAAATGGCCGAGTGTGCGCGCCTCGCCGAATCATTCGGCTACGACGAAATCAACATGAACGTCGGCTGCCCGAGTGATCGGGTGCGTTCCGGACGTTTCGGTGCGTGCCTGATGGCCGAGCCCGACGTGGTCGCGAGCTGCGTAAGCGCGATGGGTGCGGCCGTGAGTATTCCGGTTACGGTCAAGACCCGGATAGGCATCGACCGCGACGAATCCTGGGATCAACTGGGTAAGTTCGTTGAAACCGTGGCGGGCGCAGGTTGCGGTACGTTCATCGTGCATGCGCGCAGGGCCTGGCTGCAAGGCCTCAGCCCGAAACAGAACCGGGAGATACCGCCCTTGAATTACGAGAGGGTATACGAATTGAAGCGGCGCCAACCGCATTTGACCATCGTAATCAACGGCGGCATCAAGACCCTGGATGCCGCGGCGGAACACCTGCGATACGTCGATGGCGTAATGATCGGACGAGAGGCATACGGTAATCCCTACCTGCTGGCGCAGGTCGACAGCCGATTTTTCGGATGCTCTGAACAGCCGCGGGATCGGGATGAGGTACTGGAGGACTATCTGCAGTATTGTGGTCGTCAACTCGAACGCGGGAGCCGCCTGGGTCATCTTTCCCGACATCTCGTCGGTTTGTACCAGGGTCAGCCCGGCGCCAGAAGATGGCGCCGGAGCCTGAACGAATACGGCCGAGGAAGCGAATACGGTGTGCAGTCGCTGCGCGCGGCCAAGCCCTTTCCCCGGTCCGGTGCAGCTGAGGTGGAATTGACATGAAGCCGGTCGACCTGTCCCCCGGTTTATCGTTCGATTCAGACGAACTGGCACAACCGGTCGATCTGAAGCTCGAGTCGCAGATCACGCTGGCCCTGGAAGACGGGACGCTGACGCTGTCACAAGCTCAAGTCGAGGTAGGGAAAACCGAGCTGCAATTCGCCCTCGGCGAGGCCGGCAAGATGACCGGGGGGTTGAGTTCATGAATTACGATTTGTACCAGGCCTCGGTGCGGACCGACACCCTGGACGTCGCGGAGCTCCTGAAACTTGAGCTGCGCACGCGGGTGGAGAAGGAGGTTGAAAAGAAAGTCCAGGAGAAACCGGGCGATGAACTCCAGAAACTACTCAAGATCAATTGAAGGATGGAACGCCCGGTGCGCGAATACCTGAGAGGCCTGGCCGCGACGCTATTGTTATTTGGCGCTTCATACTGCCAGGCGGCGCAGATCGTTGAAGTCCAGGTCGAACAGGCCGACGGCGCCTACCATATCTATTTCGAGATCCTCGTAAACGCCCCCCGGGACAGGGTCCACGACGTGTTGAGCGACTACGAGAATTTGCATGAAATGTCCCCGGGGATCATCAGCAGTGAACTGCTGTCGGGAGAGGCGGGCGGCGACGCCAAAATCGATATTCGCCTGAAGCCCTGTGTTTGGGTGTTGTGCAGGAAGATGCGCAAAGTTTCAATGGTCTCGATCAACGCCTATGGTGGAATCGTCTACAAAACGGTTCCGGAATCGAGTGACTTCAAGGGTGGCAAGGAGCAGGTCATCGTGAAGGCGTCGCAAACCCCCGGTCAAACCCGCGTGACTTACAATGCCTCGCTCGTGCCTGACTTTTTCGTGCCGCCGCTCATTGGTTCCTGGCTGATCCGTAAACACGTCATTCGGAACCTGGAGGTCTCGAGCAAGCGACTCGAAGAAAAGGCCCGGCTTTAACCCGCATTTCTCACCAGGCGGCTATGGATTCTCGTTA
>JAHEIO010000213.1 GCA_024639325.1 Gammaproteobacteria bacterium | reverse complement strand
GGGATGTGCATGAAAAGCACTCGATTTGCTTCGTCTTCGGTCAGCACATCGGGAAGTTCTTCGATAGAGATCTTTTGAAGGTGATAGCGCGCACCGGGCGCCCGAATATAGAAACAATCGTAGTTGCTGATACCGATCGCCGGCGGGATGGAGAAATCGAATCCGCAACGGCCGGTGGGATGGAAGTTCAGATCCTTGAGGTCCGGGCGAGGACGATCGGCGCGCGTCTCTCCGATTTTCTCGTCATCGGCGTAGAACAGCAGCAGAACCGGTAGGTTGATATCATCACCATTGATGCACCAGCCCGATAGCCGGTTTTTGTTTACAATATCGAGAAATACGAACGGATCGGTCATCGCTTCCGCTGGGGGGATTGAGGTTTGCTCATTTCGGACCGCGACCCGGTGGCCTTTGCGAGCCGGCCGGTTGGTCATGATAGGCACAGTATGACATTCGGCAAACAGATCTGCTAGCCTGTTTCGGACTCCATCGGAATCGCCACAATGCAGGAAAAAATCGCCCAACTGATTGCTTCCCTGAAAAGCTGCCGCTACATCACGGACGACGAGCTTGCCACCACGCTGGTATTGATGGAGGTCCTCGGCCGGCCGATCCTGATCGAGGGCGAGGCCGGGGTAGGCAAAACGGCGATAGCGGCGGCCCTTGCCTGCGCCAGGGATACCCAGCTCATCCGGCTGCAGTGCTACGAAGGAATCGATGCGTCCTCCGCGGTCTACGAGTGGAACTACACCCAGCAGCTTTTGTGGATCAAGATTTGTGAGCAGCGCGACGAATCCGTGCACGAGTCGGACATCTACGACCAGCGATTCCTGCTCGAGAGGCCCCTGCTGAAATCGATACGGCAGGACAAGGCACCGGTGCTCCTGATCGACGAGGTGGACCGGGCCGATGAAGCGTTCGAGGCCTTTCTCCTCGAGGTGCTGTCGGATTTTTCCATTACGATTCCCGAGCTGGGTACGCTCGAGGCCCGCTCGATCCCCCACGTCGTTCTGACATCCAACGGGACGCGCGAGCTGAGTGATGCGCTTCGGCGGCGCTGCCTGTTTCACTACGTTCCCTTTCCCCCATTTGACAAAGAACTCGCGATCCTCGCCGCGCACCTGCCGGAGGTGGACCTGAAACTGCTCATGCAGATCACGAAGTTCGTCCAAACCGTACGTGACTGGGACATCCGGAAGCGCCCGGGCGTCGCGGAAACCATTGATTGGGCCAGGGCGCTGTGCAGCTTCGACGTATCGCTGCTCGTCGACAATCCGGACATCGTGCGCACCACCCTGTCGTGCCTGCTCAAAACCACCGAGGACCACCGCTTCGTGAGCGAGCAGGATGTCGCGGCATTGATGGCAAAAAGTGCCTGAAAACGCCTCTGCCAGCGGACGCATTCTCGGTTTCGTTCGGCACCTCCGGACGGCCGAATTCGATGTGACCGGCGAAGATGCCGTGTTGATAGGCCGTGCGCTCATCGGTTTCTCCCAGCCCGATCCGCGATTGTCCCGAAACGCATGCCGTGCGATCTGCTGCCGGAAAAGGGAACAATGGCAACGCTTCGACGAACTGTTCGAGGCGTATTGGCTGCGCCGTGATGCGGGTCCGCAAGATGATCCGGCCGGTTCCGCTGAACAGAAGTCCGCCGGCGGCACCGGCGGGCTCGCCGGCATTGGCACGGGCACCGATGTTTTCGACACCTACAAACGGGATGATGCCGGTGCTGGGGCCGGGGCCGGTCGGCAAACGACGATTGCGAAGGCCGATTTTCGATTTCTCGACAATCGGGATGCCATGCGGCGGGTCGAACGAATCGCCGAGCAGCTGGCCAGCCGGCTGCCGATGCGGTTGGGCCGGCGCCGAAAGCTGACGACACGATCCGGACGGCTCGCGCTGGGGCCAACGCTGCGCGCCAGCGTCAGATGCGGGGGCCTACCGCTCGATCCCAGGTATTCCGTGCGCAGGTACGTGCCGCCGAGACTGGTGCTGCTGCACGATGTTTCCCACTCCATGACGTTCAACAATCCGTTGTTGTTCCGGTTTGCGCGGGGATTGGTAAGGCGCTTCAAAACGGCCGAGGCATTCGTATTCCACACGCGGCTTTTTCGAGTCACGCCGATGTACCGGGAATCATCCCTCACCCGGATGAAAGAGCTGCTGGAAGCGAACAACTGGCTTTGGCTGGGTGGCACCTGTATCGCCGACTCGCTGGCCGAATTCCGCGATCGGTTCGCAGCATCGATACTCGAGGCCGATTCGATTCTGATCATCATCAGCGATGGATTCGACTCGAATGAACCAGCCCGGTTGGTCGAAGAGCTGAGCGCCTTGAGGCGTCGGTGCCGCCGTCTGGTCTGGTTGAATCCAATGCTTGAACGGGAGGGTTTCAATGCGGACAAGGGCGAGGTGCGAAACGTCCGCCGCAACGTCGACCGTCTTTTACCCGCGCACAGTCTCGAAGCGTTGCGGAGATGCATCACGGCGATGAGCGAATGATGCCCCCGCGCGCCTGTCCTAATCGTCGATCGGAGTGTTTGTCGACGTGATGCGCATCGAACTCCTCTGCACCGGCGACGAAATATTGACCGGCAAGACGGTGAACACCAACTACAGCCACATGGCGGGGCGGCTCGGCGAGGTTGGACTGACGGTTTCATGGGGGACGACGGTGGGCGATGATCGGGGAACCATATACGCCGCTATGCTGCAGGCCGCCGGCCGCGCCGACGCGGTCGTTGTGAATGGCGGTCTGGGCCCGACGGTGGACGATCTATCCCAGGAAGTCGCCGCGGAAGCTGCCGGCGTCCGGCTCGCGCTCGATCCGGCATGGCTGAAACGTATCGAGGCTTATTATTCGCGCCGCGGACGCGTCATGCCGTCCACCAACCGGAAGCAGGCAATGCTGCCGGTCGGATCGGAAATCATAGACAATCCGATCGGCACGGCATGCGGGTTCTCGTTGTCCATCAGGGGCACGCCGTTCTTTTTTACGCCGGGCGTACCGCGGGAGATGCGGCTGATGTTCGATGAACAGATTATCCCGCGGCTGCTGGATCTGAGCGGGTTGGAGACGGTGAGCCGGGTCAAACGCTTTCACACCTTCGGCATAGGAGAATCCCGTGCCGACCAGCTTCTGCAGGGCGTGCCGGGACTTGCCCCGGATGATGCGGTAAAACTTGGATTTCAATCACACTATCCTCAGTTGGAGACCAAGCTCATGGTGCACGCTGCGACCACGACGGAAATGAACCGGAGACTCGAGCCGGTCGAGACCGAGGTGCGCCGCCGCCTGGGTAATTTTATCGTTGCCGAGGATGAGCAGTCGTTGGAGCAAAAAATACTCGATGCGCTCGAGGATGCGGATGGCAGCGTGGCCACGATAGAGATGTTCACCGGCGGGATGGTTTCGTCGCGCCTGCTTGGGGCCTCGGGCGGCGGATGCCGGGTAAGGCGCGGTGTCGTATCCCGGGACCTGGAACAGCTAGCCGATGCAGCCGGATTTGAACACGCGGGCGCGGGCGTTTCCGTGGATAGTAAGACCGCGGCCGCCCTGGCGGCAAGCCTGAAAAAACGGTGCGGATCCACTCACGCGCTGGTTGTTCTGGTATCCGTTAGCGGCGATCCGGACAGGGGAGATCGTCGCGGTGCGATTCGTATCGGAATCGTGGACGAAGGTGATTCGGTGGTGCGCAAGGCCACGCTTATCGGAAGCGGACAGTGGGTCAGGCTCGGCGCAGTTGAGCTGGGGCTCGATTGCCTGCGGCGCCATTTGTACGGTATGCCCGTGGATCAACGAATCGATTTCGAGACGGGATAGAAGTCGTGCGCCCGAATTCGGATCGACACATGACCAGGCAAGCCGGGACCGATGGCATCCGCG
>JAHEIO010000088.1 GCA_024639325.1 Gammaproteobacteria bacterium | reverse complement strand
ATCGCTCGGGATCCTGGTGAGAAATGCGGGTTAACGATTCCACGGACTCGCGGATTACAAAATTTTAATGAGTGTCTGAACGGGCGTCATTGCGGGGAGTGGATGCGTTGCCATAAGTTCTTGAATGACAACGAATCTGGTTTGCTTCGATCCATTCGCGGTGACGATACATCTGAATCTGCGGAGTTTCCCTGATCCGTGCGGCGGTTGATTTGCGCCGGCAGGTGTTGACTTCTGTTTTTGTGTTCTTATCATTTCGCTCCCGTTACAACCCTTGAACGCCGATCCATCGGCGGTGAAATCCCGTCGGGATCAACTTGGTATCAAATCAGGAATTATCGGATGGCAGCATTGGTGGAGGTTGATCGCCTCGTAAAGCGTTTCAGATCGATCACCGCTGTAAATTGTGTTTCTTTCAAGGTGGAACGCGGTGAAGTGATGGGTTTTCTGGGGCCGAACGGCGCCGGTAAATCCACCACCATGAAAATGATTGCCGGATTTCTGGCCCCGGACGAAGGCAGTATAAGAATCAACGGCGCCGACTGCAGTCAGCACCCGGTCGCCTCGAAGCGGCTCATCGGCTATCTCCCCGAGGGTGCGCCCCTGTATGGAGACATGTCACCCCGTCTGTTCCTGGAATTCGCCGGCGAGATCCGCGGCTTGCGAGGTAATGAACTGCAGCAGCGGATCGACGGCGTGGTCGAAAGGATCGACCTTCATTCGGTCATCGATCAGCCCATCGAAACGCTGTCCAAAGGCTTCAAACGCCGAGTCGGCATTGCACAGGCTATCCTGCATGACCCGGACGTTCTGATACTGGATGAGCCTACCGATGGCCTGGATCCAAACCAGAAACACGAGGTAAGAAACCTGATACGGGAATTGTCCCGGAAGAAGGCCATCATATTGTCGACCCATATTTTAGAAGAGGTCGATGCGGTCTGCACCCGGGCCATAATCATCGCCGGAGGTGAAATCGTCGAGGACGGAGATCCCGCTGAACTGGAAGCCCGCTCGCCGGGCCACAACACCGTGACCCTGACCGTGCGTAACGAACCGGCGGCGGTCGTCGCCTCCGTTCTGGGGGGCTTGCCAGACGTAATGGACGTCCGGACCGAGGACCGTGAAGAGGGATCGGGCCGATACTTTGTCAGCCCCCGGAATGGCAAGAGCATCGTTGCATCCCTTGGAAATGCCATCAGAGACAATGGCTGGATCGTGGAAGAGATGCGTGTGGAGCGGGGTCGATTCGACGACGTATTCCGGCGCGCCACGGAAGCGCAGAGATCCTGATCTGGGATCCACTAGGAGGTCTATAAATGGCAAACGTCTGGGTGATCTGCAAGCGGGAGCTGTACAGCTATTTCGCTACCCCCATTGCGTATATCTTTATCGTCATATTCCTGTTTCTCAGCGGGATATTTACGTTCTATCTCGGTAATTTCTTCGGGCGCGGTCAGGCCGACCTGGTGACATTTTTCGCTTTTCATCCATGGCTTTACCTGTTTCTCATCCCCGCGCTGACCATGCGTTTGTGGGCGGAGGAACGAAAATCGGGAACCATCGAATTGCTTCTTACCCTGCCCGTCACTATGTCTCAGGCCGTGCTGGGCAAGTTCCTGGCAACCTGGATATTCACATCAGCTGCCCTCGGCCTGACATTCCCCATGTGGCTCACGGTGAATTATCTTGGGGAGCCGGACAACGGCGTCATCCTTACCAGCTATATTGGCAGCCTGCTGATGGCGGGCTCGTTCATTTCGATCGGGAGCTGTGTGTCCGCTCTGACCAGGAACCAGGTCATCGCATTCGTGGTAACCGTTGTCCTGTGCCTGGTTTTCATCCTCAGCGGCTTCCCGCTGGTGCTGGATTTCTTCAGCGGCTGGGCACCCGAATTCGTCGTCGAAGCGATCAGTTCATTCAGTTTCCTGACCCACTTCGACGCCATCAGCAAAGGCGTGGTCGATCTGAGGGATATCATATTCTTTGCCTCGCTCATCGCGTTCTGGTTGTTTGCCAATGCGATCCTGTTAGAAATCAAAAAGGCGGACTGAGCCATGGTCAACAGGAAACGGGTGTATACATGGAGTGGACTGGCGATAGCGTTGGCCCTGCTTTTCGCGGTCAATCTTCTGAGCGACGCGGCATTTACATCGATGCGGGCGGACCTTACCGAAAACCGGCTTTATACGTTGACAACCGGAACGAAAAGCATTCTTGGCCGACTCCAGGAGCCGATTACACTGCGCTTGTTTCTTTCTCAAAAGGAGGCCACGCGCCTTCCCGGAATCAACAACTACACGCAGCGCGTCAAGGAGCTGTTGCGGGAATACGAGCGGCAGGCGGGAGGCGCCATCAAGCTGCTCGTCATCGATCCCGAACCATTTTCCGAGGACGAGGACCGTGCTGACGCCTATGGTATAAGCGGCGTGCCCCTGGACGACGAGGGCACGACCCTCTATTTCGGGCTGGTTGGAACGAATTCCACCGACGATGAAGAGGTCATCCCGTTTTTTTCCGTCGATCGGGAGGAGCTGCTGGAGCACGATCTGACCAAAATGGTCTATCAGCTTTCGAATACCGAAGCGACCCGCGTCGGACTGATCAGCAGACTGCCCCTGGACGGGGGGCAAATGGATCCCCAGGCGATGGCCATGGGCCTCAACCAGGGGATGCCGCGGCCGTGGGTGGTGTTCGAGCAGATGGAACAGCTGTTCGATGTCGTCGCTATCGAACCCGACGGCGGGGCCATCCCCGACGATATCGGCGTATTGATGGTGGTCCATCCGAAACAATTGCCCCCATCGATGCTCTATGCCATCGACCAATACGTGCTCGGGGGCGGCCGGGTGCTGGTATTCGTGGATCCGAATTCGGAGGTCGACCGGGCCCCCGGCATGATGGGCATGGCCGCGCCGCCAGGCAGTTCCGGGCTCGAGCCTTTGTTCGCGGCATGGGGTATCCGGCTGGTGGACGGCAAGGTGGCAGGAGACCTAAGCATCGCCCAGCGCGTCAGGTACGGCTCGCCGGACAGCCCCGGTGTCATCGACTATCCGGTGTGGATGAACCTGCCGGTGGAACTGAACAACGCGGACGACGTGGTCACCGCCCGACTGGGAAATCTGGTGCTCGCGTCCCCGGGCGTACTGGAGGATCTGGGCAAGGAAGGCATCACCGTGACGCCACTGGTGACCACCACCGAGAACGCGATGGCGTTCGATGTGGGCCGGGTGCAGGTGCTCACCGATCCGGCGGAATTGCTGAGCGGATATCAGCGCGGGGGTGAGAGACTGAATCTAGCGGTGCGGGTTTCCGGCCGTGTGGAAACCGCTTTCCCCGGCGGCCCACCGTCCAGCGAAGGCGAGGAGATGCAAAACGGGGAAGCCGCCACCCGCACTCATCTGGAAGCATCCCGGCAAGACGTCAACCTGATTATTGTCGCGGACAGCGATATGCTGGCAGATGATTACTGGGCGCAGGCCCAAAACCTGCTGGGAACACGCCTGGTCATTCCGACCGCCGCAAACGGTGATTTCGTCATCAATTCGCTGGAAAACCTTCTCGGCAGCAACGAATTGATCAGTGTGCGCAGCCGGGGCCAGTTTTCCCGACCCTTTACCCGGGTGGCGGGACTCCAGCAGGAAGCGGAGATCAGGTATCGGCGAAAGGAACGCGAGCTGCTGGCCAGTCTCGAAGACACGGAAAGAAAGCTGATCGAGCTCGAGAAAGGAAGCCGCAACGATCAGCGTCTGATACTGAGTCAAGAGCAGTTGGCGGAAATCGAAAAGTTCAGACAGGAAAAAATCCGTATCCGCAAGGAGCTTCGTCTGGTCCGACATCAGTTGAGAAAGGATATCGAAAAGTTGGAATCGGCGACCAAGTTCATCAATATAGGTTTCGTGCCACTGCTCATAGGGATAGGCGGGCTGCTGGTCGGTTTGCGCAAACTCAGACGCGGCAATCGCGGCAGCCAGCGATGAGCCGATGAGCAGAACCCGCTTTCTCATACTGATAATCGTTACCGCCGCGGTGATCGTGGCGGCGTTCCTAATGCGAGCGTCGCGGAATCAGACCGGCGAGCAGGCTGAGGGCCTCTATTTCCCCGATCTGCTTGGGCAGTCCAACGTCGTCATGAAAGTAGTCGTCAAGAAAGGACAGCAAACGACGACCATCGTAAATGACGACAATGTTTGGACCATTGCGGAAAAAGACGATTATCCGGCATCGCTGGACAGGGTGAGGGAGGTGGTGCTTGGGCTGGCACGATTGCGGCGCGTCGAAGGCAAGACCAGCAAAGCGGAGTTGTATGGCAAGCTCGGCTTGGAGGGAATCGACGCAGCCGAATCGTCCTCCACCCTGGTTCAGCTGTTGGACGGGTCCGAAAACACCTTGGCGCAGGTCATTATTGGCAAGGAAAAAACGGTCCAGGGCGGCGCCCCCCGGCGCCGATTCTACGTCCGCACCCCTGAAGACCCCCAGGCCTGGCTGGTGGAGGGGCAGATGCCGGACCTGGGCGCCGCGACGGCCTGGATGAACACGTCGATTTTCGGGTCGGACGCAATCGAGATCCGGTCGGTCAAGGTTTCGCGGGATGAAGCATCTTGGACCGTCTCGCGCGAAAGCGCGGATACCGACGTGTACGTGCTCGAGGGCTTGGCAACCGATGAGGAAATCGATTCGCAATTTGCAATCAATCAGGTTGCCCGGAGTTTCGGAGATCTGGAATTCGAGGACGTACGGCCTGCATCCGGTGACGGAGATGATGCCCGGGAGGGTTCCGTGGTCGCGGAATTGTTTGACGGCGCCCGCGTAACGCTGACATTGCGCAGGGATGGTGACCGGTATTTCGGCCGATTCTCCGCCGACCATACACCAGCCGGAGACGCGGACCAGTCCACCGCCGCGAAAGTCGAGGGGTGGAACGAGCTATGGCGGAAGCGGGAATATCTGCTGACGGATTATCAGGTGGAAAACGTCATCGTAGCCCGGGATGATCTGATCAAACAGGATGCCGGCCAGACAACCGCGCAATAGTTAGCCCCCACACCGCACCGGGATCCGGTCCTTTGAGTTAGACTATGGCGATTCGAAAAGGAGTCGCTATGTCCAAGCTCAACAAGTTCAGCTCCCGCATCACGCAGCCACGCGCCCAGGGTGCGTCGCAGGCAATGCTCTACGGGTCGGGTCTTTCGGAGCACGATATGGGCCTCCCCCAGGTCGGCATCGCGAGCATGTGGTGGGAAGGCAACACCTGCAACATGCACCTCAATGATCTCGCGGCCGAGGTCAAATCCGGCATGAAGGACGCAGGCCTGGTCGGCATGCGCTTCAACACCATCGGTGTCAGCGATGGGATATCGATGGGCACGGACGGGATGAGCTATTCACTGCAGTCGCGGGACCTGATCGCGGATTCCATCGAAACGGTCGTTGCGGCTCAGTGGTATGACGCGCTGGTCACGATCCCGGGATGTGACAAAAACATGCCGGGTTGCCTGATGGCCATGGGGCGCCTCAATCGGCCCGGTCTCATGGTCTATGGCGGCACCATCCAGCCCGGTTACGTCGATGGCAAAATCCTGGACGTGGTGTCCGCCTTTCAAAGCTATGGCGAATACATAGCCAAAACCATCGATGACAACGAGCGTCAGGCGATCGTGAAGCATGCGTGTCCGGGTCCGGGGGCCTGCGGCGGCATGTACACGGCCAATACCATGGCCAGCGCGATAGAGGCCATGGGGATGTCGCTGCCATACAGTTCCTCCACACCGGCCGCGAACGACGGCAAAGCCGCCGAGTGCCGGAGGGCCGGCGCGGCCGTCATGAACCTGCTGGAGCGGGACATCAAGCCCCGGGATATCATGAACCGCGACGCGTTCGAAAACGCCATGGTGATCGTTTCTGCGCTGGGGGGGTCGACCAATGCCGTGCTGCACCTGATTGCGATGGCTCGTTCGGTGGGTGTACCGTTGACCCTCGATGATTTTCAGGCGGTGAGCGATCGCGTACCGTTTCTGGCGGACCTGAAGCCGAGCGGTAAATACGTCATGGAAGATGTCCACAACATCGGCGGTATCCCGGCGATCATGAAGTACCTGCTGATCGGAGGACTGATCAACGGCGAATGCCTGACGGTGACGGGCCATACCGTGGCGGAGAACCTCGCTGAGGTGGCCCCGGTCTCGAAAGATCAGGAAATTATTCGATCCCTGGATGACCCGATCAAACCGTCGGGCCACATACAGATCCTAAAGGGCAATCTCGCGCCTGGCGGTGCCGTGGCCAAGATCACCGGCAAGGAAGGAGAAGTCTTTTCAGGACCGGCCAGGGTGTTTGATTCCGAGGAGGAGATGCTTCCCGCGTTGGAGCTGCACAAAATCAACAAGGGCGACGTTGTCGTCATCCGGTACGAAGGGCCTAAAGGTGGTCCGGGCATGCCGGAAATGCTCACACCAACGTCCGCCATCGTCGGTGCCGGCTTGGGCAATGACGTTGCGCTGATTACGGACGGGCGGTTCTCCGGAGGGTCGCACGGATTCATCATCGGGCACGTAGTGCCCGAGGCCCAGGAAGGTGGGCCGATCGGTCTGCTCGAAGACGGGGACGTCATCACCATCGACGGGATCAACAACGTCCTTGAAGTGGATATTGACGAGATAACCATGGAGAAACGCAGGAAGCAATGGCACATGCCGCCTTACAAAGCGAGTCGCGGTACGCTATATAAGTATATCAAGAACGTTAAAAGTGCCACAGAGGGATGTGTTACGGATGAATAACACCACGCCGTGATGATAGTAGTCAGGCAGTCCAAGTACGATGTGCTGTTGTTGGTCATCGTTGTCTTGCTCAGCGTCGCAGCCAATCTTTCCGACGAGTCCGTCCTGGTCGACAAGAACGTATTGATAGCAATCCTGGCGGTGATCGTCGGGATCTCGCTGGTGCGCTATGTGCGGGTGGGCCTGGTGCTGGTCACCGCGGTGCTGGTGTTCGGTGCGAATCTGCCCGAAGATATGGCCGCCAGGTTCGGCGTGAACAATAACGTCCTGCTCATCACGTTATCCGCCATGGTTGCGGTGGCGGTGTTCAACCACTATCTGAAGAAGGTCCCCACCGGTGACGAACTGGAGTATCAGGCCAGATCGGTGTATGGGGCAAAGGCCCTGTTCGCCGCGGTCATGAAGGGCAACGTCAAAGCCGTCCAGGCATTGGTCCATTCCGGCGTCAACGTGAATGTCCGCACGCTCTCCGGCAAGACGCCGCTGATGGCGGCGTCGTTCAGGGGCTATTCGGATATCGTACAAATGCTGCTCAATGCCGGCGCCACGGTAAACGCGACCGACGTCGAAGGCAATTCCGCGCTGAGCATCGCCAAACACAAGGGGTATTCAAGGATTGCCGCGTTCCTGAAAATGGCCGGCGCCGATGACCAGCCGCAGTATCTCGATGTGGGCAGCCTTACCAGAACTGCCGAATAGCAAACCTCAGATGCCGTACAACACGGGCAGCAGCCAGCTCAATACCAACCACATGAGCAGGGTCAGCGGTACGCCGACGCGGAGAAAGTCGGAGAAAGCGTAGCCGCCGGTGTTCATCACCAGCAGGTTGGTCTTGTAGGCCATGGGGGTTGCATAACTCATGTTGGCGCCAAACAAAACCGCCAGCACGAACGCCTCGGCGGGCAGGCCAAGTTCGTTGGCAATGTTGATCGCGATGGGAGTGCCAATGACCGCGGCCGCGTTGTTGGACACGATGTTGGTCATTACCGCCATAAGAAGCATGAGCCCGCTCAGGATCACGGCTGGTCGGGCACCCGACGCCAAGTACAGGAACACCTGCGCGAGGTAGTCGGTGGCTCCGGTTTCGATCATTGCCTTGCCCAGGGCCAGGCTGGTGACGACGATCAGTATGACCTGAACGCTCAACGCGCGTTGGATGTCTTCCCAGCGAAGACACCGCGTAACCAGCATCACCAAGCTGCCCAGCGCCGCGCTGATGGCTATGGGCATCAATCCCACGGCCGCCGACAGTACGGTGCCCACCATGATGATGAGCGACAGGGTGGCTTTGTCCGAGTGCGGCAGGTCCATGGTCGCATCGAGCACCAGCAGGGAGCCCCTGCGTTTGATCTCGGCGATATTCTCCCGTGCACCCTGTACCAGCAGGATGTCGCCGATTCTCAAGGTAATGTTTCCGATGTCGTTCGAAAAGGACTCGACGACGCGTCCCGCGCGATGGATGGCGAGCGTCATCAACTGGTAGCGGTCTGAGAACCGGACCCTGGACAGGGTAACGTCGACCAGCGGAGAGCCCTGCACGATGACGATTTCGGCCAGCTGCTGGTCCTCCGCCTTGAGCGGGTGGTCGTCGTCGACCTGCGCATCCCCGGAATAGAGCTGGGCGCCGAGCGCAGATTCATATGCCTTGAGATTCTGAGGCGTGTCGCGGACGCTCAGAGAGTCATTGGCCCTGATTTGCACGTCGGGCAGGGGCATCGTGTAGTTTGCGTTGCGGCGGATTCGCCGGACCTTGAACCCGTCCCCCGCTTTCGCCATGACTTCGTTGAGGGTTTTTCCGTCACAAAAACTGCCTTCAGGAACATAAAGCTGTGCGGTGAAGATGCGCGGTGAGGTATCCATCATGGCCGCGCGGCGCACCGGCAGAATTCTGGGAGCGATCAGCCACAGGTAGAGCATACCGACCCCGCCGGCGATGGCGGCGGGAACGAAGAACGCAAACATCTCCATGCGCGCCAGACCCAGACTGGCGGCCACGCTTACGACCAGCAGGTTGGTCGAAGTGCCTATGGTTGTGGCCATGCCGCCCACCAGGGTGGCCATGCCCATGGGCATCAGGATGGAGGACGACGGGATCTTGGCCTGCAGTGAAACGCTGACGAGTATCGGCAGCAGCAACACGACGATTGGCGTGTTGTTGACGAAGGCGCTGAGCAGGCCGCCAACCAGCAGAGTGAGCAACAGCGAAAGCTGGGGGCTCACGCTCCACAACCGGCCCAGAATGCGGCCGACCGGCTCCAGCGCTCCGGTACGCACCAGGCCGTGCCCCACGATCATCAGGCCACAAACGGCGATCAGCGCTTCGTGGCCGAATCCCAGAAAGAAATCGATGGCGTGGAGAGTTTGCCCTTCGCCGTCCTCGGGGGGGAACAACTCAAAGCCGACCGTGAGCACCACCAGCACCAGAAAGCTCGAGGTCTCCAGGGGTATGCGATCTCGAGTAAACAGGAACAGCGCCACCGCGGTCAGCAACAGGACGCTTAGGGCATGGACGTTGGGGATATCTGGCATGGTGATATTGTAGCCTGTAAACCATCGGACAACGTGCGTTGCACCGGAGGATTGCGGACAACTTGTCGATGCCTGCGACCACGACGTGTGTTATATTTTCCAACACTAGGGGCTTTCCTACCCGTTCGCTTTCTGTCGTCTATTCGGAGAAATTATTGGAATCGGTCGTCCTTACCTATGAGATGATCGCCGTGCTGGCGATACTCGCTGTGACCGTTTTCCTTTTTGCCTTTGAGATTGTTCGAGTAGATGTAGCCGCGCTGCTGGTCCTGGTGGCCCTGGGGCTTTCATCTCTGTACCCGGACTACCCCGGCCTCGTCGACCCCAGTGACCTGTTCAACGGATTTGCCAGCAACGCGGTCATTTCGATCATCGCGGTCATGATAATCGGGGCGGGTTTGGACAAGACAGGCGTGATGAGTACTCTGGCCGGCAGGGTCCTCAAATTCGCCGGTCAAACGGAAGGGCGCGTTATCGGGACGCTTTCCGCCACGGTGGCGGTCATCTCCAGTTTCATGCAAAACATCGGTGCCGCCGCGCTGTTCCTGCCGGTGGTCACCCGGATCTCGCGCCGGTCCTATATACCCGTTTCGAGATTGCTCATGCCCATGGGCTTTTGCGCCATCCTGGGCGGCACCATGACCATGGTCGGCTCGAGCCCGCTGATTCTGCTCAACGATCTCATACTGAACTCGAATAAGTCATTGCCGGCAGGCACCCAATCCATGCAGACTTTTGAACTGTTCTCCGTGGCGCCGGTCGGATTTGCCCTCGTTTGCGCGGGCATTGCCTACTTTGTTTTGCTTGGAAGATTCGTGCTGCCCGTCGCCAAGGAGAAGATAGCCGCTGCCGGCAATATGCAGTACTTCAGGGACGTTTACGGGATTGATGGCCAACTGTTCGAGCTTCGCGTCACGCGATCCAGCGACCTTGCCGGCAAGCAGCTCAAGGATGTGGAAAGCCGCGGCCGGGCCGGTTGGATTCTGGCGATCCGAAGCGAAGGCGAGTCCAGCATCATACCGGCGCGCGATACCTGGATCTGGGTCGGTTCGGAGCTGGCCATGATGGGTCCGAAAGACGAGATCGAACGGTACGCCAAACTCCACGGTCTGGAAATGAAATCCGTGGTCGATTCCTTCGCGGAGTTTCTGAGCCCGGTGCACGCCGGCATCGTCGAGGTGGTAATACCACCGGACTCCGATCTGATCGGCAAGTCGATCGCCGAACTTCAATTCAGAAGAAAATTCAGGGCTCGTGTTCTGGCTGTGTATCGAATCGACGACATCATCGATTCCGATCTCCCCAGCGTTGTTTTTCAGGCCGGTGACACCATGGTTCTTCACTCCCGCTGGAAGGATCTGATAACGATGTCGGGCGATTCGAATTTTGCCGTGGTGACGGACTTTCCTCAGGAAACTTTCCGACCGGAGAAACTTAGATTTGCCGCCATCTCATTCGCCATCGCGCTTTGTCTCATCCTGTTTACGGATCTGCGCTTGTCCATCGCTCTGATGGTCGGTGCTGTCGGAATGATCCTGTCCGGAGTGATCAACATAGAGGAAGCCTACCGGTCGATCGGATGGCAGTCGGTATTTCTTTTGGCCTGTCTGATACCGCTGGGCCTGGCCACCGAGCAATCAGGTACGGCGGCCTGGGTGGCCAGTCAGACGCTGATTGTTTTCCATGGTGTCGCCCCCTGGGTGCTGCAGGCGGCTATCGCGGTGCTCGCTACAATATTTACATTGGTCATTTCAAATGTCGGAGCGACCGTTCTGCTGGTTCCGATTGCCATCAACATGGCCATTGGAGTCGGCGCCGACCCGGCCATGTTTGCACTGACGGTTGCCCTGGCAACGTCGAATTCGTTTCTGATACCCACCCACCAGGTCAACGCGCTTATCATGGGTCCGGGGGGCTACCGCGTTGCCGATTTCATTCGGGCGGGCGGTGTCATGACCGTGCTATTTCTTGTCGTGATGCTGGCAGTGCTGAACCTGGTTTTTTGATTCGGCCAGGGTTGTAAAACGATTTACCGGGTCGCTTTGATGTCAGGATCCGCGCCGGATGCAGAAATCCGTCAAGCTGTTTGAGCCGCGTCCCGATTCTGGACCTATCACGGCTGGATTTCCGCAATCTCTCGATTTTTTGCATTTTAAGCCGCATTTATAAAGTTAATTCTCAGATTACTTGCATAAGTACCAGATTTATATATTATATTCCTACACAATCTTTATCGTAGGAGACATGCCGTGAAAAAGCTTGGTACCGCGTTACTGGCGATATTTCTGGCTGCCTGTGGTGGTGGAAACGATACCAGCAGTGATGCCGGCGGCGATTCAACGTTCGGAACCCAGGCGGACACCGCCGGAACCACCGCCTCGCCAGGAAATAACGGCCCGGACGCGGCTTCATCCGGCAGTGACGGACCTGCAGCCGCTTCAGAATCTTCGGGTCCTGACGGCACTTACCGCGGCCAACTCACCGCCACCCTGGGCGGGGATGGCGTGTTGCCGGTAACGGACACCACGGATCTAGAGATCAAGATATCCGGCTCCGACGTGACGGCAACCGCCGAGGGCCGGAGTTACAAAGGACGACTCAAAGATGATTCATTCTCGGTGGAAATGCTCATAGACGAGGAAAGCAGGGGCATCGTGTGCAAGGGCACGCCCGTGCTGGAGGGCGAGGTAAACGAAAACGACGGCACGGTGTCAGGCACGGTTTTGGGTGCGGGTGAATGCTCGTCGGAAGCGACGAGCGTCCCGGTGTGGGTAAAGGGAGATTTCACGGCCCGGAAATAACCACAACAAAAGCATGTGTTGAAAAAGGGCCGGCTACCGCCGGCTTTTTTTTCATAGCCTCCAGACAATGCAGCACCGGGTCTGAAGCGGATACAATCGACGGATGCCAACCCCTCGCACGACACGTGACCGCCTGCTCCGGCATTTGAATGACCGCCGTTTCGTGACCGGTACGGAACTGGGCCGGGAACTCGGAATAAGCCGGGCCGCCGTGCACAATCACATCGATACGCTGAAAGCGACCGGACTGCCCGTCGAGGGAATCACGGGCCGCGGATACCGGCTTGCCCGCGGCGTAAAGCCGATGGACGGGCGGTTCATCGAGGAGCAGCTGGAGGGCGAGTGTCGCCGGCATGTCAGCAGGATCATCATCGAGCACTGCGTTGATTCAACCAACGACATCGTTTCGAAACTGGCCCGCAAGGAATTGATTCACGGTGTGGTTTGCATCACGGAAGCCCAACCCGCAGGCCGCGGCCGACGTGGGAAACACTGGGTCGCCACCCCCTACCGAAATTTGCTGATGTCTCTTGGCTGGATGTACGAATCCTGGCCGCCGGACTTGACCGGTCTGTCCGTTGCTGCAGGAATTGCACTGATCGAGGCCATGTCGTTGATGGGAATAGCCGGCCTGGGCATGAAATGGCCCAATGACATCGTGTTTGACGGTAAAAAACTTGGCGGGATCCTCATCGACATCACCGGCGAAAGCAGCGGACAGTGCACCATCGTGATCGGCGTCGGCATCAATGTTCATATCGACGATAATGACGATCCGCTCATAGATCAGCCCTGGACGGACTTGACTCGGGTACTCGGGCGCGCCGTGGATCGAAACGAGCTGGCCGCGTCATGTCTTTCCGGGTTGTGCCGCCTGCTTTGCGAGTTCCCCGGTACCGGCTTCGAAGCCTATCGTAAGAGATGGGCGCATGTGGATGTCCTGACCGGGAAAGCCGTCTCCATTACCACCCACGAAAAGGGAGATACGACTGTCGGCGTGGTGCTCGGTCTGGACGACACCGGCGCCCTTGCGGTTGATGTCGAAGGCGGCGGCAAGCAGTCATTCTTAAGCGGCGATGTCAGTATCAAGGCAAGATGAATCTTGTTGTCGACATAGGCAATTCATTCCTTAAGTGGACGCTAGTGGAAAACGGTCCGTGGCGGAAGGGCCGCTCCGTGCGCCTCCAGGAAGATGTCAATACATTGCTGAACCGGATATGGGGAAATATAGACCCGCCTCAGAACGTCCTGGTTTCCAATGTGTCTGGAAGGCGTGTCATGACCGCACTCGGCGCATGGACTGCCGCGAACTGGGGAATGAAACCGCGCCTCTTTCAGTCAGCGGAACGGTTTCAGAATATACGCAATGGATACCGTGTGCCGCAGCAGCTTGGGTGCGACCGGTGGGCCGCGATCATTGGTGCTCGATCTCTTGCGGAAGGTGATTTGTGTGTTGTCGATTGTGGTACCGCCGTAACCATCGACGCACTCACCCGCGACGATCGATTCATCGGCGGTGTCATATTCCCGGGGGTCGCACTGGTTAGGGACAGTCTTTTGTCAGGGACCTCGGAAATCTCCGAAAAGCAAGCCGGCTACAAGGAAATATTGGGCCGGACCACGGCCGAGTGTGTGTCCGGCGGAAGCTACTTCGGCGTGGCCGGCGCGGTGGACAGGATCCTGTCGGAGATGGCATCGGCGCTCGATGAACCAAAGCCGTTAATTACAGGCGGCGGCGCGCGGTTTCTGTTACCCTTTCTAGATCATTCACCGCGAATGGAACCCGACCTGGTGCTGATCGGGTTGGCTCAAACACTGAGGTCGCCGGGCTAGACAGATATGAAATGGATAGTGGGGGTTTTGCTGGTCTTGAATACGGGCCTGTTTCTGTGGGCCTATGGCAAAAGGCCGGCAACAACGGACTTCATCAGGCCCACCGTCAATGGTGAAACCATGATGTTGATCAGCGAAATACAGCCCGTCAAGTCGACCGTGGTGATAACCCCTGTGAAGAGCACGACCGAACCGGATGGTGAATCGTCGATTAGCGGAGGGGAGCGCACGGAAGAGGTCCGGCAGGGAATGGTCGAACAGGTTCCCACATTGTGCCTTCGGGTCGGACCTTTCTATGAGGAGAACCTGGCCGAGCGGACCAAAGAGCGGTTGAAGTCGATGTCGCTGGCGGTGAATTCTCGCATGGTTCAGGCAAGGGCGATCAGGGCCTATCGGGTCTACGTGGGCCCGTTCGATACGCGTTCGGAGTTAGACGCGCAGCGCAATGAGCTGAATGCCAAAGGCATACGAGACCACTATATAAAACGCGATCCTGGTAAAAAAGACGTCATCTCCCTTGGTTTGTTCACACAGAAAACCGGCGCAAATTCACTCATCGATCAACTCCGGGAGAAAGGCGTGATCGCGCTTTCGGAACCGGAAGACCGCCTGCTGGACCCGACTTTCTGGCTGGAGCTGACGGATTCTGAAGCCAATCGCAAGACGCATCCAGAGCTTTCCGTCGTCAAAAGTTGGGGAGACAGCCGCACGAAGTTAACCGAATATCCATGCTCCTGACGTTGCCACTGGACGCCCCATTTTTTACAATTGCCAACCCACACCATAAGCCCGCATAGCTCAGCTGGTAGAGCAGCTGATTTGTAATCAGCAGGTCGTTGGTTCGACTCCGACTGCGGGCTCCAATAA
>JAHEIO010000212.1:715-3964 GCA_024639325.1 Gammaproteobacteria bacterium | reverse complement strand
CGACAAAACGATTCGCCTGTTAAACGTTGCCGATGGCTCGATGATTCGATCACTGGAAGGTCACACGCATCATGTGCTTTCACTCGCGTGGCAGGACGATCTGCAGACAATCGCCTCGGCAAGTGCGGACCAGAATCTGAAGGTCTGGAACCTGGATACGGGTCAGCAACGGCGAACGATCACCGGATTCGGCAAGGAGATTACGGCGATCGCGTTCCTTGGACAGACGGCTCAGGTCATCACTGCCTGTGCCGACGGTCAACTCAGGTTGCATGATACGGCCAACGGGAAAGCGATCCGCACGTTCAACGCCGCGGGTGATTTTCTGTTTGCCCTCGCCATTTCTGATGACGGCAAGACGCTGGTCGCCGGCGGACAGAATGGAATCCTGCGCGCCTGGAACGTCGCCGATGGGAAACAGATCTACGAAGTGAAGTAGCTCTTCTTAATCGAAACGCGAACTGAAAGGGTGAGCCGTGGGCCGTAACGGCTTGTTGATTTAGTCGGCCCGGAATTTTATCAATTTTGTTAGGATCGTGGCCGGGCATCTTTACTGGAGCCAAGGAGGCGATCGGGATGCGATGGGCCCAGCCAGCTGAAAATCGAGATCAACTTGTCCTGTTCTCCACCAAGCTCGATGACGTCATCGATGACGATCATGTGGTGCGAATTCTCGATCGCCTGCTCGATCGGTTGGATTGGCGGCCGATGGAAGCGACTTACCACGGACGTCTCGGACAGCCACCCATTCATCCGCGAATCCTGTGTGGCGTCATTCTCTACGGATTGATCTGTCGAATTCGGGCCAGTCGGAAACTCGAAGAAGCTCTGCAAGTCCGCATCGACTTTCGCTGGCTCGCTCACGGCATGTCGATCGATCACACCACGCTCAGTGAATTTCGCCGCAAGCACTCCGATCAACTTCGCAACCTGTTCGTGCAAGTCGTGCTGGTGGGCCAGGAAATGGGACTGGTGCAGCTGAAGCGGATTGGGTTCGACGGCACGCGAGTCCGATCCAACAACCGCAAGAGTGGCACTCGTACACCGCAGGAACTTCGTGAGGCCAAGAAAAGCCTGCAAGCGGAATTCGATCGCTTGAACGAAAAGGCCGACCAGGAGGACGCCCAGGACGAGGAAGCGTTCGCTCCTGCAGGCGACTCCGCGGAGCAACTCTCCGACCAGCAGCGCCGCAAGAGGCTCGAGCAGACGCAGAAGAAAATCGACGCGGCCCTGGCGGAACTCGAACAGATCGAGCAGAGCCCGGAGAAGACGCCTTCTCGGTTGCCGATCACCGATCCGGAGAGCCGTTTCAGCAAGACCAAGGAAGGCGGTTTCGCTCCTTGCTACACGCCCACCGCGACGGTGGACATCGACAGTGGCATGATCGTCGACCAGAACGTGATCGCTCAGAGCAACGAATCGGGCCAGCTGATGTCATCGATCGATCAAGTCCAAAAAGACTACGACTTGCCCGGCCCGGTGGAGCAGGTGCTGGCCGATGGCTTGATGGCCACGGGGGAAAATCTGCAAGCCTGCGAGAAAAACGGCGTGGATCTGTACTCGCCCGTTCCCGGTGCCCACCAAGGCGACAACCCGGCGGTCCGAGAGGATCCGAGCTTGCCAATTGCTGCTGATCAGCTCGATCGCTTGCCGATGAAAACGATCAACAAGCAGAAACGTTTCGACAAACAAGCATTCGTGTACGACGCCGATCGAGATGTTTACTGGTGTCCCTCCGGCCAGGCACTCACTCACTCGAGCCGTTACACAACCACCAGTGCCGGGAAGCAGATCACACGCGATCGTTACCGTGCTGCTCCCGATGCGTGCTCAGTCTGCTCGCTGGCAGCGCAGTGCCTGCGTGGCCAGAGCGAGTATCGCCAGATCGATCGAGGCGAGCACGAAGACGCCATCGACCGTCAGATCGAAAAGATGAAGCAGCCTGAGTCGGCGGAGAAATATTCCCACCGTCGTCACGCAGGCGAGCGTCCGTTCGCGGTGATCAAGCAGGTCTTCGGTGCGCGTCAGTTTTTGACGCGAGGTCTATCGTCAGTTCGTCAGGAATGGTGTTGGCTGAGCTTGGCGTTCGATCTTTCCCAACTGATTGGCAGCATCCGTCGCAGTGGGCAACCGCCGTAGCGGGGACCTCCAATCGCATCGTGCCATTCCCCGTCCACCCCACTTCCAACCCTCAGCATCCCAACCAATCTGGCGATGCGCAAAGAGGGTCGGTGGGGGAAAGGGGGAGACCGCCAAAAACCCCAAACCAAACTTCTAAATCAACAAGCCGTGACGCGTCACGGCTCACTAAATCAACAAGCCGTTACGGCCCACGGCTCACTTTTCCAAATCGCGTTTCGACTAAATCAACAAGCCGGTTAGCGTCCGGTTCTCTCGCGATCTTAGCGCGTTCGGGAACCGGGTGCTAACGCACTGCGGCTGATAAAGTGCTCGGGAACCGGGTGCTAGCGAGAGCGTCGGTTGATAAAGAGCTGGCTAGCAACGGTGTTGTTTTTCATCAAGGCGCTACATGAAGTCTGCCAGACAACTGTTCAAGTTTGCACTGCAGTCATTGTCGACAAAAACCATTTGCCGCTTTTTGTGAAATCGTCCGGAGATCTTGTTGACAACCAGACGCAATCGCATACAAAGCTGTCTGGAACGAATCGTCGGAAGAGCCAGTCGTGATCAGATGGATGATTTGAGATCGACTCGAACCAGGGGCGGCAACTGAGGTAACGCCCCTCTCATCTTTTCTCTTCTCTCTGCTTTTCCTCTCGTTCTCCTATTCCTTCTCATCTCTCGTTCTGCGCGCCCCCGTGCAGCAACATCTCATCTTTTCGCTAACTCTTCCCTTGGAAAAGTCATGACACGAACCCAAAAGTTCCGTCGTAATCTACGTTCGAAGGAAGCCCGCCGCCGCTTATTCTGCGAGCAACTCGAGGCTCGTCGCCTTTTGGCCGCCAACGTGTTCACGGTTCAGAACCTGGACGATTCAGGTCCAGGGTCGTTGCGGGAAGCAATCATAAACGCCAACAGCACGGTCAACGACGTGGAGGGCGCCGACGAGATTAAATTCGCCGCGACGCTCCCGGCGGGAACGATTTCCCTGACAACCGGCGAGCTGTTTATCGACGACAGCGTCATCATCGAAGGTCCCGGCGCTGGAGCGTTGACGATTGATGCGGCGGGAAATTCACGCATTTTCAACATGGTGGAAGGCCCAGAAGAACTGCTCCAGGTCTCGAT
>JAHEIO010000212.1:0-705 GCA_024639325.1 Gammaproteobacteria bacterium | reverse complement strand
CTCGGTTCCAGCGTTCTTACCGGCAACTCGGCAACCAATGGCGGCGCAATCTATACCGAGGGCGATGGGGAAGGTTTCGACCGTGACGGTGACTCCGAGGGAACGCTGATTATCAATGACACCGACATCAGCGGAAACAACGCCGTGGATGGCGGGGCGATCTTCAACGAACTTGACCACGTCAAGCTGTTCGAGACGACGATTCATAACAACACGGCAACGGGTAGCGGCGGCGGGATATTCACCAGAGGACTCGGCGGTGGCGGCGAGCTTCCGTCCACCTTGCTCGTGTTCGACTCGACGATCAGCGGGAACGCTGCTGACAACGGCGGCGGGATCTTCAATGAAGACGACCATGTTGAGCTCACGCGAAGTTTCCTGACGGGCAACACCGCGACCGGAAACGGAGGCGGAATCTACACGTTTAGCACCGATCCGTTCGGCCCTGGTGAGAGCTTCGAATCAAGGTCGAGCGAGATCACCGGCAACAGCGCACAGCTGGGCGGCGGGATCTATACCGAAAACGACTATGTCTCGATCGGACGAGACTTCAGCAGGAATGGGGACGGTCCGGGAAGCTTGATTGATGGGAACACGGCCGTTCAGGGCGGCGGCATCTACGCCACAAAGACGCTTGATGTTTACGTCAGTGTCGGCGTTTTTGACAGCACGATTAGCAACAACACTGCGACCGGGTCCACAGAC
>JAHEIO010000025.1 GCA_024639325.1 Gammaproteobacteria bacterium | reverse complement strand
CTGCAAAGGGGCGCCGCCCTGTTCGTCAGCTATTGCTTGTCCTGCCACAGTGCCGGCTACATGCGCTACAACCGGATGGGGAAAGATCTCGACATCAGCGATGCCGTGCTCAAGGAAAACTTCATGTTCGCTGCCGACAAACCGGGGAGTCTGATGCTTTCCAATATGTCCCCGCAAGACGGCAAGAATTGGTTTGGCGTCGCACCACCTGATCTGACTCTAGAAGCGAGGCTGCGTAAACCGGACTGGATATACACCTATTTGCGAAGCTTCTATGTTGACGACAACACGGTCAGCGGATGGAACAACACGCTGTTCGAAAACGTCGCCATGCCGCATGTGCTATTTGGCCTGCAAGGCAGTCAACGTCTCGTCGGCACCGACCACGACACCGGCAAACCGGAATTCGAACTGGTCAAACAGGGCTCGATGACCCCGCAGGAGTACGATGAGGCCATGCGCGATCTGACCAACTTCTTGGTTTACCTGGCGGAGCCCGCAAGACTAAGCCGTCAGACGGTTGGTGTATTCGTGATAGCGTTCCTCATGGTCCTGTTTATCTTCGCTTATCTTTTGAAAAAGGAGTACTGGAGGGACGTCCATTAAACCGCTGTCACCTATAGCGGAGAACGTTTTGCATATTGGACGACAAACGGATTCAAGAGGAGACATGTTAGCCCAGACCGGGAGAAGACCAATCATGGCCTTGTATTCCGGAGCGGAGTGCGTTTTCAGCCATGGTTGTCGGATCGTTGTTTTTGAAAAGGAAGTGGAGTGTCAGATTATTTACCTGGATGAGGATGAGGCTTGCGACGGGCTGGCCGAACTTAATCCCTACAACGAGACTCCTACGCTGCTCGACCGTGACCTGGTACTTTACGGCGCGCAGATCATCAATGAATATCTGGACGAAAGATTGCCCCACCCCCCCTTGATGCCCGTTGATCCCGTAAATCGCGGCCGTGCCCGTTTGATGATGATGCGGTTCTACAGGGAGTGGCTCAATCCGCTGCACGAAAATCGGCTGGAGGAGCCCGGAGTGCGGCAGGCCATTCGTGACGGCCTGATCTCAATGTCGCCGGTGTTGACGGAGCAACCGTATATGCTGGGCGATGAATACAGTTTGGTGGACAGTTTTCTGTCACCGCTGTTGTGGCGCCTCGGCGTGTTGAAGATCAGCCTGCCTCGACAAGCGAAGCCGATAATCGCATACGCGGAACGGCTGTTTGAGCGGCCCGCTTTCATCTCGAGCCTCAGTGAAATCGAGCGGGAGATGCGCTGAGCGCGAGCGATGACCACGACGACCAAACCCTATCTAATCCGAGCGATTCGAGAATGGGCCGTTGACAACGGACTGACTCCGCAAATTCTGGTGGATGCGTCGGCCAGAGACGTGCAGGTCCCGCAGCAGTTCGTCACGGACAGCCAGATCATCCTCAATATCGGCGGTCAGGCTGTTCAGATGCACGAGATTACCAACGACCGGCTCAGGTTCTCAGCCCGGTTTCGTGGCGCCCCTTTCGAAGTCAATGTTCCCGTGACGGCGATCCTGGCCATCTACGCCCGGGAAAACGGGCAGGGGATATTCTTCAAGGAAGCCGAAGGTCAGTCCGAATCCGATACCGAAACCGGTGAAAAATCAACCCGGACGAAACCCCATCTCACCCTGGTTAAGTAGAGCCTGACTCAAAATGGATCTTTTTCGCGCAGGCAGCGTCGTTAGGTCGCTCAAATGATCATGTACTGTGATGTACACTGCGCGTCTCGCGGCCATCCGACACTGCCCGTGGCTGAAATCACCCGTGTTGAGATAGGTCCAAGTATTTCTTGAAAAACTGAAACAGCGCCCTCATTACCAAGCGGTCGCAACCAACGTGCGTTTTCCCCCAGGCAAATGAAGAAATTGGAGCTACACGGTACTACCGTTATTTCGGTTCGTCGCGGAAACGAGGTTGTTATCGGCAGCGACGGGCAGGTGTCGATGGGCGCGACGATCATGAAGGGCAATGCCCGCAAGGTCCGGCGTCTCTACAAGGACAAGGTGATCGCCGGGTTTGCCGGCGGAACGGCTGACGCATTCACCCTGTTCGAGCGATTCGAGGGGAAACTGGAAAAACATCAGGGCAACCTGACTCGGGCCGCCGTCGAGCTGGCCAAGGACTGGCGCACGGACCGTCTACTCCGGCGGCTCGAGGCGCTCCTCGCCGTGGCGGACCGCGAGGCGTCGCTGATAATTTCCGGGCTCGGAGACGTCATCGAACCTGAGCAGGGGGTCATGGCGATTGGTTCCGGCGGGCCGTATGCACAGGCTGCGGCACGGGCTCTGATTGAGAACACGGAGCTGGGACCGCGGGAGATCGTTGAGAAGAGTCTGGGTATCGCTGCGGATATCTGCGTATACACCAATCGGAATTTCACCATCGAGTCATTGAGCTAGCCTGCATATTGCACCAATGTGGCCGGCCGGCCGAACCCATGACTAATGCTTTGAAGGAGTACCCGTTGAAATGTCGTCAATGACACCCCGAGAGATCGTAGAGGAGCTGGACAAACACATCGTAGGACAGGACGATGCCAAGCGGGCTGTGGCTATCGCACTGCGCAACCGTTGGCGCCGACGTCAGGTCAGGGAGGAACTGCGAAACGAAATAACACCCAAGAACATCCTCATGATCGGCCCTACCGGGGTGGGTAAGACCGAGATCGCCCGTCGATTGGCAAAACTTGCCAAGGCGCCTTTTATAAAGGTCGAGGCAACCAAGTTTACCGAGGTCGGCTATGTCGGAAGAGAAGTGGATTCCATCATTAGGGATCTGGTGGATATGGCCGTGAAAATGACCCGCGAGGAGGAGATCGAGAAGGTACAGCCGCGTGCGGAAGACGCGGCTGAAGAGCGGGTGCTCGATATACTCCTTCCTCCCGCTCGCGGCGGAGCCTCCGAGTGGGACGATGACACCAATGATGAGCGACATAGTGAAGGCGACAGTGCCGCACGGCAGCGTTTTCGTAAACTTTTACGGGAGGGAAAGCTGGATGACAAGGAAATCGAGATCGAGATGACGTCTCCTTCCATGGGCGTCGAGATCTTCGGGCCCCCGGGCATGGAGGAAATGACGGGTCAACTGCAAAATCTGATGCAGAACATGGGCGGAAGAAAGACTCGCAAACGCAAGCTGCCCATTAAGCAGGCTCTCAAGCTGCTGACGGAGGAGGAAGCGGGCCGGCTCATCAACGACGAAGATATCAAGATTACCGCACTGGAGCGCGTCGAGCAGGACGGCATCGTGTTTCTCGATGAACTGGACAAGATCGTCGGGCGCTCTGAATCACACGGTCCCGATGTCTCGCGTGAAGGCGTCCAGCGCGATCTGCTGCCCCTGGTTGAGGGAAGCACCGTTTCCACCAAATACGGCATGGTCAAGAGCGACCATATCCTGTTTATCGCGTCCGGAGCATTTCAACTTACCAAACCTTCGGATCTGATTCCGGAACTGCAGGGCCGCTTGCCGATCAGGGTGGAACTAGGCGCGTTGACCGCGGAGGACTTCTGCCGCATTCTGACTGAACCGGACGCCTCGCTGACAGAGCAGTACAGCGAACTGCTGGGCACCGAGGGAATTGCGCTCACTTTTGCCGAAAACGGGGTCGAGCGGATTGCCGAGATCGCCTATCAGGTCAACGAGCAAACTGAAAACATCGGTGCTCGCCGACTGCATACCATGATGGAAAGGCTGCTGGAGAATGTCTCTTTCGAGGCCTCCGATCGCAGCGGTGAGGAGTACGTCGTTGATGCGGAGTATGTCGACGAAAACTTGAAAGAGGTTCTCGGCAACGAGGATCTGGCAAGATACATTCTCTAACCCGCATTTCTCCCGCGGGTTCTCTCCGATCTAATTTGCAGCTATTGAAACTGTTTTTACCGCCTCCATATATACCGCAATAACGCACTGCGGATCTTTACTGTGAACAATTACGGAGGTAGAAAATGAGAGATTTAGCAAATGTAGGTGACCGTTGGCCGCGCCTGCGGTCGACCGGTGATTTTGATGAACTGTTCGGGCGTTTTTTCGAGTCACCCTGGGCTATTCAGGATGTCGACAGCAAAGCCTTCGTACCGGCGGTGGATGTGTCGGAAAACGAAAACGAGTACCGGATCAAGGCGGACATCCCCGGCGTGAAGAAGGAGGACCTCAACGTCAGCGTGCAGGACGGTATCCTGACCATCAATGCGGAGGCCAGATATGAAGACGAGGAGAAGAAAGATGGCAGGGTGATTCGCCAGGAACGGCGATACGGCAAGTATTCGCGGTCGATGCGGCTTGGCAAGGACGTCGATACCACGGACGTAAAAGCCGAATACAAGGACGGGGTGCTGGAACTAACACTGCCAAAGATCGAAGAAGTAAAGCCGAAGAAGATCGCAATTGACGTGAACTGAGGCCGACAGGCGCAGTAATACAAGGGCCGCTCCATGCGGCCCTTTTTTGTCGGAAACTCGTTATGTTTGTATTGACGGCGAAGCTCCCGCTGCAGCCGACTATTCGCTATAGTAGGGTTTAATGTGCACGTTGCATCAATCCCCATAGCCCGCTTGAAGAACCAGAAACGGTCATATGAGTATTTCCAATCAGGCTGCGACAAACGTGGCCAGAGTGTTGACGGAATCTCTACCTTATATACAGAGTTTCCATGGCAAGACTATCGTCATCAAGTACGGCGGCAACGCCATGGTAGACCGGAATCTGAAGACGAGCTTCGCGCGCGATGTCGTCCTGTTGAAACTGGTTGGGATCGACCCCGTTATCGTTCACGGAGGGGGACCGCAGATCAGCCGGTTGCTCGAGCGAATTGGCAAGAAATCGGAATTCGTACAAGGCATGCGCGTAACGGACCAGGAAACCATGGATGTGGTGGAAATGGTCTTGGGTGGCTCCGTGAACAAGGAGATCGTCAATCTCATCAATTCACTGGGCGGTAAGGCCGTCGGATTGTCGGGCAAAGATGGCGGTTTGATCAGGGCCCGACAGATGACGCTCAAGAAGAATGATCCTGAGCTGGATGAACCGGAAATTATCGACATCGGGCACGTCGGAGAAGTGGCGTCAATCGACCCCAGTGTCGTGACCGCCCTCGACCAGCAGGATTTTATCCCTGTAATTGCTCCAATCGGTGTCGATGCCGGCGGTCATACCTACAATATCAATGCCGACACCGTTGCCGGCAAACTGGCCATAACGCTCGATGCCGAAAGACTCATGTTGCTGACCAATACCCCGGGAGTGCTCGATCAGGACGGCAATGTGCTTACCGGCCTGAGCTCCAGTGAGATCGGTGCCCTCATCGAAAACGGCACCATAACGGGTGGTATGCTGCCCAAGGTGCACTGCGCCATGGATGCGATAAGCAGCGGCGTGCGTGCCGCGACCATCGTCGACGGCCGGGTCGAGCACGCCGTGTTGCTGGAGATATTCACCAACAAGGGTGTCGGGACCCAGATCAAAGGGTAAGCTCTAACCAGCATTTCTCAGCAGGCGGCTTCGACTTCCTGCCGGGGACTTACAGTGATTGGGGCACTCTGATTAATTCAGAATTTCGTCATTCCGAACGAAGTGAAGCGGTCCAGCACCGGTGTTCATCGGCGCCTGTCCTTCGCCATCGCTCGGGATCCTGGTGAGAAATGCGGGTTAGGCAAGCTCTTAATTGAGTCTGCAAATTGATCGTCGGACCGGGTTGGATTTATACACACAAAAGCGGCCGGTTTGGTCGGCAGCATCCGCGGACACTATCTGCAATTCTCGCCGTCCGGGAGCCCTTCATCGGGCTTGTTCTCCTTCCCGCCGAGTAGCTCCTTGAACTGTTTTTCCAGCCGCATCACTCGTTGGCGCAGGGTGGACAGCCGTTTGAACACGGATATGTTCCTTCGGTATTCCCTGAAAGGCTGTGCCGGTCCGCCGGCATACATGCCGGGTTCCAGAATGTCCTCGGGTATCCCGGCGCGGTGCACCAGGACGACGTCGTCCCCGATGGTGATATGGTCGAGGACGCCGGTCTGTCCGCTGGCCAGGACGCGCTTGCCGAAACGGGTGGAGCCGGCGATTCCCGTCTGCGCTACCAGTACGCAGTCTTCGTCTATGAAAACGTTGTGAGCGATATGGCAAAGTGCATCGATCTTCGTGCCCCGTGCAATCCTCGTTTCGTCGTAGGTGGCGCGGTCGATGGTGCTGTTGGAACTGACCACGACATCATCTTCGACGACTACCACGCCCTTTTGTGGCACTCGATGAAATCTCATTTCCGGATCTCTCGCAAATCCGAATCCCTCGGCGCCGATAACGGCCCCCGGTTTCAACCGGACCCGCTTGCCGATCCTGCAATAGCGGCCGACGAATACGCGAGCATGGAGCACGCTGTCGTCGCCGATGACGGCGCCCTCCTCGATAACCGAGTTCGCCTGAACGACGACGCGTTCACCAATGGCGGCATTACGGCCGATTACCACCCCGGGTCCTACACTGACAGAATCGGGTACAGACACGGATTCGTGAATGACAGCGGATTCGTGTACGCGTGGCCATTCAGTTTCATGCAGATCCACGTCGTCGTAGCGCTGTCGTATGAATGCCTGTGCGAGTTTTACGTCCGTCGCGACGAGTACGCCGATTTTTTCCCGATCTACGGTTTGCGCCGATTCGGACGTGGTCACGATCGCGGTTGGCAGTGGTTCATAGAGTTCACCCAGTAAGCTTCGGTCTTCGCAGAAAATCAGGTCTCCCGGTTGGTAATTCTCGAGAGATGCGAAACCGCTAATCCTGGTCTCGCCGCCGCTGCAATCTGAAATGATATCCTTGAATTCTTCCTTCAGCGCGGACAGGCTAATCGGTTTCATGTTGTACTCTCTGAATACGGTCGGTTCCATCATACCACCGCCGCGTAACGCGGGCTTCACGGCGAGCGATTGTTATCCCGGCTGACGTCGACCTTCGTCAGTATCAGGCCGCCGGCGATGAACAAGATGAGAATCGACAGGATCGATATACGGGAGCTCCCCGTGGCCACCGCCACCCAACCCATCATGACGGGTCCAATCACCGCGGCAAACTTTCCGAGAAAGTTGTAGAAACCAAAAAATTCCGCGGCTGAATCCTGCGGGATAAGACGCGCGTACAGCGAACGGCTCAGCGCCTGCACACCCCCTTGCACCAGTCCGATGGAGACCGCTATCCCGTAGAATTCCCACGTTTCGGTGATGAAATAGGCCCATACCGTGATGCCGGCGTAAACTACCAGCCCGGTAATGATACCGATCTTGGGTCCGATCCTTTCGCCGAGCCAACCGAATAAAAGCGCGGACGGAAACCCCACGAACTGAACAAGCAGCAATGCGGTGACCAAGTCCTGCGACGTGAAACCCAGGGCCAAGCCGTAGTCCACCGCCATCTTTATGATGGTGTCCACGCCATCGATATACAGCCAGTATGCCACCAGGAAAATGAGAACGGGTCTGTATTTCCTTATATTCCTGAAGGTCTGGGTGAGCTGGTCGATTCCCCCGAAAAATGCCGCCCAAAAATTTGATGATTCCGTTTTCTTCTCGTGCACATGCCACCACAGCGGCAGGCTGAACACGGCCCACCAGATCGCAGTAACGAAAAAGCTGACCCGTACCGCTTGCGTCGCGTCCACGAGCCCGAACCAGGCCGGTTTCAGGCTCATGACGACGCACAGGGTGAACAGAAGACCGCCGCCGAGGTAGCCGAGGCTGAATCCGATACCGGAGACGGCGTCGAGCTTGTTTTTTGGGGCGATATCGACCAACAGGGCGTCGTACAAAACGTTGGCGCCGGAAAACCCGATGGTGGCCATGACGTAGACTATGGCTGCATACAGCCACAAACCCTGGCCGATGCCGCCAAGCCATGCCGTGGCCAGGATTCCGAGCATGGCGAAAATCAACAGGAAACGCTTTTTCAGGGCACCCTGATCGGCGATGGCGCCAAGAACCGGTGCCATCACCAGAACGATCAGACTTGCAATGGAATTGGCAACTCCCAGTCTAAAAGTAGTTTTGGTGGTTTCTTCGCCGATTGACCAGAATTCATTGAAAAAAATCGGGAAGAACCCAGCAATAACCACGGTTGCGAACGCAGAGTTGGCCCAGTCATAGAAGGCCCAGGCAAATACCTGCCCTTTGTTCTGAACGCCGGCCAGCATTTGTTACCGGGCGGCTGTGTAACCTTGTTTGGGCAAGGCAATCGTCCGGGTATACAGTTTCGGCGGGCAAACCCGTCGCGGTCGTTCCGGTGCAACTTGCTGGCTATTCATTTTGACTGGATTGAGGCAATTTGCTGCTCGACAATGGGTGGCAGATTGCTGTCGGCTCCGCAGTTTATAGGCTTGGCGGCAGATAACAAGCTTGAGCCCGGTATTATCAGGAAATCGGCAATGTTACCATGTAACGTTTTCGCAGTGCATTTGATGCAGCTGCCACGGCCGGTTCACTGATGAGCAAAGCAATAGAGATCGTCGATCTGACATTCCGGTATGGGGACCTGCTGGTCCTGGATGCCATCGATATCGAAGTTGAACTAAACGAGTTCATCGGGGTGGTAGGTCCCAACGCGGGCGGCAAGAGCACGCTGTTGAAGATCGTGCTGGGCCTGTTGCAGCCCGACCGGGGAAAGGTCACGGTGCTGGGGACCACTCCGTCGAAGGCGAGAAAAAAGCTGGGATATGTTCCACAATATCCAACGTTCCCGAGAGACTTCCCAATAACCGTTGGCCAGACCGTTCTGATGGGCCGGTTGGGCGTCACCAAGCCGTTCGCGGGTTACGCAACCAGCGATATCAGCGTTGCCGAACAGGCAATGACCGAGACGGAAATCCAGCACCTTGCCTCGAGGCGGTTGAATACCCTGTCCGGAGGCCAATTGCAGCGGGTAATGCTCGCCCGTGCACTGGTCAGCCAGCCCGAACTCATGCTACTGGATGAGCCCACCTCGAATATCGATACGCGACTGGAGTCGGAAATTTTCGATCTGCTCAAAGAGTTGAACAAACGGATGGCTATCGTAGTGGTGTCCCACGATGTCGGATTCATATCCAAATACGTCGAAAGGGTGGCTTGCCTGAATCGCACCCTGGTGTGCCATAAGACCGAGACCATAGATGGACGGACGCTGCAGCAACTCTATGGATCCGACGTCCACATGGTGGCTCACCGGCATTCCTGATCGGCAGAAAACGGGATGGACTTCTTCCAGGCACTGACGCAGCACGGCTTCCTTCAAAACGCGGTACTTGCGAGCGTGCTCGCCAGCTCGGCTTGCGGTATGGTCGGTACCTACGTGGTCGTCAAGCGGATCGGGTTCCTGGCGGGGGGCATTGCCCATGCGGTGCTGGGCGGCATGGGCGCCGCATTGTTCTTCGGCTTTTTACCCATGTTAGGTGCGCTGGTAACAGCGGTTATAGCGGCGCTGGTTCTGGGATTGGTGAAGCTCCATGCGAGGGAACAGGAGGACATCCTGATCAGCGCGTTCTGGGCTGCCGGTATGGCTGTCGGAATCCTGTTCATTTCGCAGACACCGGGGTACCAGGTCGATCTCATGACCTACCTTTTCGGAAATGTGCTTCTGGTATCGAAGCAGCAGTTGCTGATGATGCTCATATTGAATGTTGTCCTGGTGGTTACGATCATTCTTTTCTATAAACAATTCACGGCAATTACGTTCGACGAGGAGTTTGCCCGGCTCCGGGGTCTCCCGGTTACCGCGCTATATCTGATCCTGCTCTGCCTGACAGCGGTATCCATCGTACTAATGATACAGGTGGTTGGCCTGATACTGGTGATTGCATTGCTTACGTTGCCGGCCGCGATATCCCAGCATTACACGCAGACCATGAAATCCATGATGGGCCTTGCCGTGATATTGGGTACCTTGTTCTGCCTCACCGGGCTGGGTGTATCCTATTCGCTCGACGTTCCCTCGGGGGCTACCATCATCCTGGTCACGGCGCTGGCCTACCTAATACTGACCATATTGCACAGATGCCGCACGTGATCATCCGCTGACCGTTCCGGACGCTTGAGCTTTTACTGCCGCTCGGATAGATGTACAGTGTTCCGCATCTAAGCAAGTCGGGAAACAAAAATGAAATATGTTGTGATCACGGCCGTGGGCGATGACCGGACCGGCATCGTAAATGAACTGTCGGAAGAAATTTTCAAGGATGGCGGAAACATCGAAGACAGTCGAATGGCCGTGCTCGGCGGTGCCTTTACAATCATCATGCTGGTGGTGGGAGAGCCGGATGCGATCGAAGAATTGATCACCCAGATTCCAGCCATGGAGCGGAAACTGGCGATGACCATCGTGGTCAAGAAGACGAAGCCCCGACAGCGCGATGCATCTCTTTTGCCCTACCGGATCGACGTGGTTTCGATGGACCATCCGGGGATCGTCCATGATGTAGCCGACTTTTTCGCACACCGGCGGATAAACATCGAGGACATGTCGACCGCAACTTACGCCGCGGCCCACACCGGAACTCCCGTGTTTTCCATGCATCTCACCATCGCTGTGGACGCGGATTCCCCCATCGCGGAATTGAGGCACGATTTTCAGGATTTTTGCGACGAGTTGAACCTGGATTCGACGATGGAACTGGCAGCGTTCGAAAACCCGTGAGTAGGCTAGCGTTCCGTAATTCGAAAATCAACGATGACGGGCAGGTGGTCGGAGGCTTGCCGGGTGATTCGAAGACGCCCGCGATAGTGATGTTCACTTTCGATCGCGCCACGGTAGAAGACCCGGTCCAAGGCGCTAACGGGCTGCCATGCTGGAAAAGTCAGTGATGCGCGACGTCCCGTGCCTGTCGCACAGAGGAATCCAGATTTTTTGAAGGGTCCTCTGCCCAACGCACCGTTCCAGTCATTGGTATCTCCGGCCACCACGATTCGGCTCGCCGTGTCCAGGCGACTCAGTTCGTTAGAGTCCATAAGCCGTTTGACCTGCCAGCGCCTTTCCATGCCCGACAGACCCAAATGCACGTTGACCAGATGCAGTCTGTACGTGTGCTCGTCAACCCTGGTGCGTATTTCCGTGTAGAGTGCTCCCCGTGACTTCTTGATTCCAAAGCTGAGATCGATGTTGCGGGCGTTGACGATGGGGAACCGTGACAGGGTTGCATTGCCGTAGCGCCCCCGGCGCAGTCGGACGTTTGGACCATATTCGACATGGGGATACTCCAGGACGTCCGCGATAAGACCGACCTGGTCGTGTCGTCGAGTACGCGGCACACCCTGGTCGACTTCCTGCAGTATCAACACGTCGGGGTCGTAGTGGTCGATAACCCGCAGGATCCGGTGAAGATCGTAACGACGGTCCACTCCCCCGATGCCTTTGTGAATATTCCAGCACAGTATTCGCATCCCAGTGTCGATGTTACCAGCAATCGACGTGCGGCAAGAGACCCGGTGTTCTAAATAAATTCGATCTGCTCGGTTTATGTGCCGTTTCTTTGATCCCTGATACGGGCTTGCGCATATAATTCGCCCTGAATCCATTTGCGCAGTTCCGGTATTCAGTTTACCGGTCGGTACAAGTTATGTGTGAACCTCATTAATAGCGACATACAGAAATGAAAAAAATCCTTGTTACGGTTTTCATTGTTTTGGCTGTGCTTGCAGCGGCCGCCTATTTTCTTCTAGGCAACTTGGATTCAATTGCCAGAAACATAATCGAAGATACCGGGTCCGAGGTGTTGGGAACAAGAGTCAGTGCCGAGTCCGTCAGCATCAGATTGAGGCAGGGCAGCGCGGCTATCAGTAATCTCTCTGTTGCGAATCCGCCGGGTTTCAGTGATCAACCGGCGTTTCGTTTCAGCGAAATTACCGCGGTCGTTGACATTGTTTCAGGTGTGGTTAAGCGTATCCACACCAGCGAGCCGCAGATTCGCGTCGAATTCAAGGGCGACAGATCCAATTTCGAGGTTTTGAACCGGAATATACAGGCCTCGGCCACGAGCGGTGAAGAAAATGCAAAACAGGAGGAAGAAAAGGAAAAAGACCCGGACAGAGATCCGGTTCAAATCCAGATCGACGAGGTCGAAGTCGAGAAAGCGAAAGCCACGGTCACTTGGGATGATGGCGGGGAGCCCGTGGAGCTGACCATCGATCGGCTGCGCTTCGGAAACCTGAAGGGCTCGCCGCAACAGATCGCCCGCGTAATGCTGGGTCAGTTCGTCGCGCAGGTCCTGGCGGAGACGGCTAGGCGAACGCTGAAGAAAAAGGCGCAAGAGTACATGGGGGAAAAGCAGGACGCGCTCAAGGACAAGCTCGGCAAGAAACTTGAAAAGCTTTTGGACTAGCCCGCATATTGCACCAGTGTCCCGAGCGATGACGCAGGACAGGTTTGATTGAGCGCCGGTCTGGAGGGAGGAGCGTAGCCGTAGCTACGGTCCGAGTGAAGATCAAGCGCAGACAAAGCTGGACGAGTCAGTGACCGGGAGAGGTCGGCCCTCCATTCTAAACTGTACGTCTGCCAAGCATATTCAATTGCAAGATCAATACGCTATAGAACAATCACGACCGTACTGGTGCAATATGCGGGCTAGCCCGCGGGTATGGTCAGTACGGGCAGCTTTCCGCTATCACCGGTCTCCGACAGCATCAGTATCAGCATGAGAAAGGTGAAGACCCTCTTCGAATCGAAATCGTCGGCGTTGATCCAGAACCAGTAGTCTTCGTACTCGATTTCGACAAAGGGATCTGTGGGTCGTTCCTTACCGCTTTTGATGCGAATGAGCGGGGGGATATCCGCCTCGACTTCGGTCTTGACCGAAGCGGTCTGCTGCGTCCGGTTGCTCTCGATGTGTTTTTTCGGAACCTCGATGTAAGAGGCGATTTCCAGCATGATCTGGATGACCGAGCGAGTAAGGATGGCGATTTCGTCATCCCCGCTCGGAATCGCGCCATACGCGATCTTGTAACGAAGGGAGTTCCGGTCCAGGCCAAGAAGTTCCTTCAATGACTCGATAATTACCGCAACGTTTGGATCCAGCGTTTCGTGATAGAAAAACAGTACGGTAGTATCTTTTTCCTGGGCCCGCTGTTCGATGCGCATGCCGAATGCGCCCGATTGCTGGATCTCCCGCAACAGATCGATCAGGTGGTAGAAATCCTTGTCGGCGGGACTCCGGCGAGGTTCGGTCCCCGACTGGTTACGCCGACCGTTGACGGCCTGAACCGTAGTTCTCATGACCAGGTCCGCCGGCCATCCGGACTGGATGAGTGACAACACTGCACTGGGTGGTATGGGCGCAAGCAATTTGCGTACGAAATTGTCGCCGGTCAACGGCGAATACGTTATCGTGGGCCGGTCGATGAACTTGCCTTCGCCGCCCAGCGTCAGACTGTCCTGAATGTTAGAAAGATTGGCCTCGGCCGCGAGCTGGCTTTCCACCGTATAGCCGCTGACGATCTGCGCCACTTCCAGAAACACGGGGGTATCGGCGTACCGTAGTTTGACGATATTGAGCAATGTTTGGGATTTCCAGGATGTGGCAACGCTGTTGATATAGTTCGAGCGATCCCGGGGTATGGTTTTGGGGCCGATGCTGGTGCAGTCCGTTACGCCGACCGCAATGCACATGATCAGACTGTTGCGGATCAGGCTGCGCTGCATACCCCCGACAATCGGACGGCTCACCAGCATCGGTTGTGTTCAGGACAACAGGAGACCGAGTCAACCTTGATGGGATATGACGACACTCTTTTGGTCCCCCCGGGGGACAGGTTATGGACCTGGTTTGATCCAGCCAAAAATTCCCACTGAAGCGTGATGTCGTACTCGCAATTATTAATGACCGTCACGTGGCTTCCGGTGCGGCTGAGGGCCGCACAAGACGGTAACGGATCTGCCGCACAACTCTCGTTGGCGGGCGGAGAATCGAAATAGTATTGAGAGCCTATGACGACAATAGCGATACCAACCAGAATCAGAAACAGTTTCACTCTTGTCTCCTGAGCCACCTCAATGTTGTTCGCGCAGCCCTGCTTGCTATCGATCGCGGGGCGGTAATGCGGCTGCGCCATACAAGTCTCCACTTTGATTATAGCCTTAATCGGTCGCTCCCCGCGTCCAATCGATCATGCCGTTGCAGCGGAATGTTGGAGAGAATGCAGTCAAGGTTCTGTATACTACGGCCGCCCAATGAGCGGGAGCGATTCAACATATAGCCTGTCTTCACCGCGGGTAAATCGCCACCAGTCGGGCCGCCGGCCTAAACTGGCAACGACAATCAAACATCGAGAGATCTGACCAATGGAGTTAACTGCTGATAATCTGTGGAGCGCTGCGGGGCCCTGGGTGCTGCATATCTTTTGGGCGCTGGTAATTTTTTATATCGGCCGAAAAGTCGCGAGGTGGATGAGTAACTACCTGGCCAAACAGCTGACCAGGCATGGCCTGGATGATTTGCTTGTTAAGCTGGCGGGAAACACCGCATATGTCGCACTGATGGCGCTGGTTGTACTGGCGGCCCTGGATCAACTCGGCATCGACACGACGTCCGCGCTGGCTGTTTTTGGTGCGGCTGGCTTGGCCGTCGGCCTGGCAGTCAAGGATTCCCTGTCCAACTTCGCTGCCGGCGTCATGATCGCTTTCTTTCAACCCTTCAAGCTGGGGCACTATATCGAGGCCGCCGGTACCGCGGGTACGGTGCTCGAAGTGGAGATGTTCAACACCACGCTGCTGACGCCGGACAACAAGCGGATCATAGTGCCCAACCGTCTGGTGTACAACGACACGATAGTCAACTATTCGGCGGAGGAAAACAGGCGTGTGGACTTGGTGTTCGGCATAAGCTATCAGGACGACATCAAAAGAGCGCGCGCACTGATCGAAACCGTCATCGCAGAAGATGAACGCATCCTCAAGGACCCGGCAGCCACTGTGGCCGTGGGTGAACTGGCGGACAGCAGTGTCAATATCAATGTGCGGCCCTGGGTCAAGAACAAAGACTTTTGGAGCGTACGCGCGGGCCTGTTGGAAAACACAAAACTGGCATTCGACGCCAACGGCATTTCCATTCCCTTTCCACAGCAGGATGTACATATGCATCAAGTCGACACCAAAGAGGCCCGATTGCTGAACGAAAATAACCGGGAAGCAGAATAGAAAGAGAGAAAACTGACGGTTGCCGCAGCTTTTGCCTAGATGACGAAGAGCAGTTCGAATCGCCTGATAATCATCGCCAAGCGTTGAGGTAAAGCGCCCGAGCATCACCGTTTTCCGATAAATAACGTGTACAATTTGGAAATGCATCGAATCACAACGGCTGTGTCGATGGTTTTACTATGGCTTGAAACGGTTAACCATGCTGTGTTTGCCACCATAGTGCGCTAGCACAGCGCCGGAATTGGTATCGACACCCCGAAAGTCACATGAGATGCCTGTGGTATTGCATTGCCGCCCTTGCTTCAATCCCGGGCCAGGCGCCGTTAGCCGCGGCGGCCGGGGAACAGGAAGCCTCTACCTTTGACAGGATCTGGAGCCACGCCAAGCTTTACGAGAACGAGGACAACCGCTTCCTGCAAAAATTCGCATTGAGTGGTCGTATCCAGCCTGAAGCAGCCTGGTTCGACGCCGATCAGGGGGAGTTCACCGACGAGTTCCTGTGGCGGCGTTTTCGATTCGGTTTCAAGGCTGACGTTTTCCGCAAATGGGCGCTGCATATCGAGGGCGACTTCGATCTCAATGAGTCGTCGGGGGATATGTATGTCCGGCTGACCGATGCGTATATCGGCTGGTCTCCAAACAAGAACCTCAGCCTCAAGTTTCTCAAGCAGTCGGTCGGGTTTACCCTGGACGGCGCGACCTCGTCGAAGAGCCTGCTGACCATGCAGCGCAACGACTTGACCAACAACCTGTGGTTCACCACAGAATACTTTACCGGAATCGGCGCTAAAGGTAAGGCGGACGAGCACTGGAGCTACAACGTCGGTATCTTTTCATCGGAGGACCATGATGAAATCAGCCGCTTCGATGCAAGCTATTTCGGCCTCGTTTCTCTGGGTTACAAGTTTAAGGAGATACCAAAGCTTGACCGCGGCATGATCCGTGTCGATTACGTCTACAACCAGGAGCATATTAATTCGGGTACCCGGGATTTCTCGCAGGTACTGTCGCTGGTCACAAAGTGGCAGGCCGGACGATGGGGTATCTGGTCGGACCTGTCCGGCGGCAAGGGATACGCCGGTCAAAGTAACGTGTGGGGCCTGGTCATCATGCCTATTTATGATTTCAGCCCACGCTACCAGGCGGTCCTTCGCTATACGTTCGCCACCAGCGAGGGCGAAAACGGGGTAAGGCTGCCGAGATATGCGGGCAGGATCGTCGACGGCAGAGGAGATGAGTACAACGAGATATACCTCGGATTCAACGTCTACTTTTACGGCCACAAATTGAAATGGCAGACCGGCGTCGAGTACGGGCGGATGAAAGATGACGCCGGAGACCTTGGCGAATACAAAGGCTTTGGTATAAACACGGGCATCCGAATGTACTGGTAACGGCTCGAGTTAAGATCGAGCTGAGGCTAATAGTTCTTCATGTATTTTCTGAGGATTGCCTTGATATGTTCGGGCATCGGGCGGGAGACTTCGTTTTTGGAATCCGCCCAGACCAGCACGCTCTCGCAGGTGCCGAAACACTTGCCGTTGGTGAACAGGCCCTGCTCACAAATGACCGATGAGTTGCCGATTCGGCGGATCACGTTCCCGATCTTGACGTTTCCGGGGTAATACGCCGATGTCAGGAAATTGATGGTGAGCTTGGCGATTACCCAGCCCTCTCCTTCGCCGTCCAGAGAACCTTCGATGACCTCGGATAAAAAGTCCACCCTGCCGCTCTCGGCAAAGGTGGCATATGCAACATTATTCAGGTGGCCGTAGGTATCCAGATCAGCGAAGCGGATCTTGTCTTCGCACCAGTAGGTGAAACTGGATTCATCAGTCAAATCGAGTACCGTCATCGAAAATTCCCCTATTGTTTCCCGGAAATATACACCAGATTACGAGTAGTACAGGGTTAGCGGCCTTTCGATCAATGCGGGCCGGCGCGTCGGTTGCCGATCGCGCCGGCCGACGCTGAAGATCGCTACAATACGAGCCCTGTCATCAGCTCGTTTCGCGCGGCCCAATTCGCCGCAAGCCCGGCTTCGTTGAGCTCGATGACGGTAACTATACGGCCACCCAGACGCGTCAGATTTGCCTCGAGTTCACGATTCCCGCTGTCATCATCTATATGCTCACCCCAGGACATCCTTACCATATTGCCGGACCTTTGCCATCGGTTGTCGTTGATTTCAACTTGTCTGTCGTCCGGTTGCCCGAAGTGCGCATTTAGGGAAGATTCCGCTACATCCATGTCCGTCCCGTCAATGACCTGCACGAGCTCCAGTCGCTCGAGTTCGGGTACGTGCTGGTCGCTGAACCAGACTTTGAGGCACTTCCAACCGGAAACAGGGTGAGAGTCCGGTCTGTTCCACGAATAGTCATCCGGGCAGCCGTTTAGTTGCAGAGTCATCAGCCTGAGTTCCGGATCATAGTGAGGTGCGGCGTCGAACGCCTTGCGTATCGCATTTTCTGATTCGCGAACGGACATGCCGGTCTTGAGGTTCGCCACCGTGTAACCCTGTTGTCTGGATGACGCATCGACAGGCGCAGGCCCGGGCCGGTAGTCGAGTTTCCGGGCTTCCCGAATGGACCGGTTCGCCATCAGTATCCAGTCGTTATCGCGCTGCGCTTTGCCTGAGTAAACAGGATCATGTAAACCCCTGAGTTCGCCCACGACCGCAATCGCCTCGATGCGGCCGCACTGAAACTCCATCATGGCGCGCGCCCCGTCCAGGATGTTTTGCAACTGGCTGGAATTCCTGGTGAAGAATTCGAAATCTTCCGAACGAATGGTAATCGCTGCCGACCTGCCGCAGGCGCCGGCGGTGTTGTGGGTAACCTGATATTCCGTGCCCTGCGCAAGGAGGCGTTCCGCCGCCATGGACGCAAGCGGCGCGACGATCAAGGTGGCCAGTAGTATCGTTTTAGAGAGGATTTTCATACTCAGACCTCCAACCAGCTTCCATCTTTCTGCTGGCAGGCTCGGAAGCTGTGCGTTTTGGTGTCGCCACCGGGCAACCGGACTTCCTGATCGATTACCCGGCAGGCTCTTTGTTCTACAGCATAGCTGCGGACAGGCTCGTCGATGATTTGCGCGTCTCGAATGGCATTTTGTGAAAGGGGCTGGGCGGAGGCTCTGGACATCAGGGGCGCGTATATGAAGCCACTGCCCGAGCCCCGCTCGGCGACCATGTACCAGCTCTCCCCGACCACGCGACCAATGACCGGCAAGCGCTGGTTTTTCGCGACACGGTGGAGGATGGCATACTCCGTGCCAGGACCTCCACGCACGTTCGTATTGGATCCGGTGACGTAGTAATCGTTGATGAGCTCGAGTGCGGGAAGTTCGGCGACGCGCCCGATGAGCTGCCTTCCGACGTAGCCATCGTCTTGAACCGCCACCCGTGCGGTGACGCCGGTCTCCGGGTTTTCCCAACCCTGGTTGCGACCCGTATTGAGTGCGGTCTGCGTGGCATCGGCGAGACCTGCCTGATCTTTGCCTGACAGCTCCCTGCCGATATGGCCACCGATCAGATATCCCGCCAGGCCGCCCAAAGCCGCGGTGAGGACCGCGGTGCCTCCATCGGCGAACTGAGATCCGACAAAGGCGCCCGCAGCGGTTCCGATGGCCCTGCCGATGTTTTCCTTGGTGGCGTATCGATCAACGGTCGTCGCCACGGAATCTCCGCGCTGTTCGGCGCTGATTGGGCCTGCGATTAGCAGCGCTCCGAGGAATCCGATAGTCAGATGTCCGGTCTTCATTCTCATGTCTCCCATTTGTCAATTTTCATGGTGACCGGCATTTTGCCCGACGGCTCCTGAACGTGAACTGAACGACACCGTCGAAATCTGACAACCTCGGCGTAACCCGTTTCACTACTTGTATATCCTCGGCGAGGAAAAATGGAACAACCGTCGAATGCCCGGGGCATAACCACAGACCGTGCAAGGCAGATATGCAGTCGATCAGCCGCCAGGTAGCGTTATGGTGACAATCGCGCCGTGAGGTTTTTGGTTGCCGATGTCGAGTGTACCGCCATAAATGCCGACGATATCCCGGGTGGACGCCAGTCCTATGCCGTAGCCTTTGGTGCGCGTGTCGGCGCGGACGCCCCGGTTCAGGACCCGGCTCCCCACGCTGTCAGGAAATCCCGCGCCGTCGTCGCTGACCTCGATTCGTAAACCCGGTCGAGACGTTTCACCAACGGATGCCCCCTTGATGCAAACCGATGTCGTGCAATACTTGAATGCGTTGTCTAGCACGTTTCCAAGGATTTCCATGATGTCGCCGTTGTCGCCAAAGAAAACGAGGTTCGCCGGAAGGTCGGCCGACGTCTCGACGTTTCTGTCGGCATATACCTTGTGCAGCGCCGAAACCAACTCCGATACGATTGGCCCCACCTCCACTGGCCTGGAAAATATCGCAGCTCCAGACGCGGTGCGCCGAAGATGATATTCCACGCTTTGGCCGATCCGTTCGATTTGCTGTTCGGCTTCCTGTCGCCCGTCGTGTCCGGATTGTGAATCCAGCCAGCCCTTCAACACCGCGATAGGTGTCTTGAGGCTGTGCGCAAGATCGTCCATGTTGTTTCGATAACGTCGCTGACGATCGCGTTCGCTACCCAGCAATTTGTTGACGCTCTCGGTCAATCTGCTGATTTCACGGGGATGATTGTTTTCCAGATATTCGCGCTCTCCTTTTTCCACTTCTCTGATTTCCGCCGCAACCTCGGCGAGCGGTTTGAGACTCCAGCGCAACACGAAAACTTGGACTAACAGCAAAACCAACGCGGCGCCTCCCAGCCACGCCCAAAGCGTCCTGCGGAACGCGCCGATTTCATTATTGTACCTGCGGGTATCTTCTGCTACCGAAAACATGAACGCGCTGATGTCGCCTCCTGGGATTTCCCAGCCCACCCCGAAGCGATACAAGAACACGGGATCTCTGTTCTCCATCTGACTCCACCCGAATGAAACCTGCCCGGGGGAGAGCATTACGGCATCAGGCAGGCGTTTGTCGAGCAATGATTTCGACTGCCAAACGATTTGGCCCGGCGCGTTGACGATTTCGCCGTACAGTCCAGAATCGATCCGCCCGAAGCGGGGTTCCGGTGGTTCCTCCAGCATCCGCAGTCGGCCGTCCCGATCCAGGTCCGCCGCGGTGAGCAGATTGAAAACCTGTCCCTTGAGACGATCCTCGACCGCCACCTCCGTCCGGTTCTGGAATGCCTTGTCGAGAGCGATTCCAGCAAGACCGAGAAAGGCCAGCAATGCAGCAGAAGCCGCCAGCAGCAGCCTCGTGTGGAGCGACTTTCTCACTCGCGGCGCGGCAAGTTGAATCGATAACCACGTCCGCGTAAGGTTTCTATCGGTTTTAACTTATCGCCCGGGTCTATCTTTTTGCGCAGCCGTCCGATAAACACCTCGATGACATTACTGTCACGATCCTGGTCTTCCTCGTAAATGTGTTCCGTCAGTTCGGTCTTAGAGACGACCTTGCCGGTATGAAGCATCAGGTACTGCAATACCCGATACTCAAAAGCGGTCAGATCCACCGGCAGCCCGGATACGGTAACGTTCTGCGTTGAGGTGTTGAGCGAGAGCGGATCACATATCAACTCCGCGTGTGCCAGGCCCGCGGAACGGCGAATCAGCGCTCGAACACGGGCAATCATTTCCTCGAGGTGGAACGGTTTGCCCAGGTAGTCGTCGGCGCCCGCTTCCAGACCTTCGACTTTCTCCTGCCACCGCGTCCGCGCGGTAAGGATAAGGATGGGAAATGAAATCCCGCGCTGCCGCAATCTGGTTATCAGCTCGATGCCGTCTAGCCGCGGCAGGCCAAGGTCGACGATCGCGAGATCAAGGGGGAACTCCGTGGCGCGGTACAAGCCCTCTTTACCATCCGGCGCCGCGTCGACGACAAAGCCGTCAGTACGAAGGCGGTCCACAATACGGTCGCGAATCGCCGCCTCGTCTTCGACTACTAAAATGCGCATTCGTCAAAACCTATCAAACGGTTGCCGAATCAGTGCGAACTAAGGTTTGGTCTTGACTTCGATGTATCGAACCACGCCTTTCTTGTCCAGCACCTTGATGCGAAAGACGCGCTGGCCGTCTGCGTTTTTTTCAGTCGTGGACAAAACCTGACCGCCGGTATCCTTCTTGACCTTTGCGACGGCCTGCTGCAGATTTTGGACGTTGTCCTGAGCCGCCGCAAACACGGAGCACAAAGACAGTGACAGAACGAAAATAAGTTTTTTCACGTTGTTACCAAACAAATTATTGCTCCGTTGATTATAACTGCTCCAGCGACTTTCGCGGACCACTTGCCCGTTTTCCGGCATCGTCGGGTCGATTCTCGACCTCGTCTCTATTCGACTCATTGCATCGACTCGTTGCTTGCGAGCGGGCTCTGAAGGGTACCTACGGAAGCCTGAACCTTCGCTGAACAAGCACCGATCGAATGTGCTTCCCGTTCAGCTCGGATTCATTTTCTCTTCGTTACCATGCTCTCGACCGCGGGAATGCCATTTCCGCGCGTCGCGGAGAGCGCGATGTCTCAGTGACCGGGCAGCCGAAATCCAGGTGCATCGAGCTTATCATTTTTCGACTTATCAACCAGTGAGGTATTTCAAAATGGCAATTGCATCTTCAAAGATACTGTCGGCTTTCACCGTTGCCGCCATGCTCGTAGCGTTTTCGGGTCCGGCATCCGCGGTGGGTCAGAACACCAACACAACAATTCAGGAAGGAGAGATCAATACCAACGACACTTTTCAGCTCGGAGACGGCAATGACAACGCTACTTATCAGCAGGGACTCGACAACGCCAACCGGACCCTTCAGCGCGGGACAACGAACTGGAACGAAACGGGTCAGTTCGGCAGGGTGAATTTCAACAAGACGGATCAGCGCCGCATTGCCAAGCGCAAGCGTTCGCGAAATTGAGTGGCGGGCCGATGCCCGAATTCGGGCATCGGCTCTTTCTCACTGCAACAGGAGATCAAGACAAATGAAACCAACGATTATTTTCCTTGGCATCGCCCTATTGGGATCGTCTTTCATCGTCAATGGCGATTCCGGGCGCGGTCAATTCGATAAACCCTGCTTTTCGGTCAACGTCCAGAACGATGTCGTGAACACTTCGAACGTGCGGCAGAATTGTGATCGTAACTTCAGCAGGACGGTGCAGGCTGGAAGCCGAAACGTGGCGCACACGGTGCAATCGGGCAAAGTCAACGACAACAAGGTCAGGCAGTACTGGTATGACCGGATGGAGTACCTTGGCCGTATCCGGGGCGAATGAAATCAAACGGACGCTCGATCATTCAACGGCCCGCATCGACCCGATGATGGCGGCTAAGCGTGCATCAACCAGCTTGGATCAGCGTGCCCGGCTCCCGGCACGCTGACCCAACTCGGTAGCGGGCATTTGCCGCGGTGTTTGACCGTTCCGTTCACTATTACAGCTAATCGAGGATAATCAGAATGAACCTCTCGACATTGAAACTTATCAAGTTTGCATCGGCCGCCGTGCTGGCGGTCGTGATCGGCCCGGTATCGGCGTCGAACGTGAATACCACGATCCAGGAGGGTCGGGTCAACATCAACCGCACTTTTCAATGCGGTGCGAGCAACGACAACGCGACCTATCAAAGCGGGGAAATCAACATCAACCGCACGATCCAAGTCTGCCGCGGCAACAACAGCAATCAAACCGGCCAGTTTGGACGCGTCAATTACAACGCAACGCACCAGGGCCGAGACTCGAAACTCGGTGGCAAGCGAAAACGCAGCCGCAAGCACAATAGCGGCAATATTAGGAGCATCCACCGAAGCCAGGATGATGACAGCGACGATGACTGATCCTGTAAATCATTGCGAAACAGTATATCCGCACCTGGGAAAAGGAGACATAAAAACATGAAGACATTGACAGATGAATCGAGCAAGTCGCTGAACGGGTTGATTGGCATGATGCTGATAACGATGTTCATTGGAACAGGGTCGGCCGTTGCGGAATCCTACCGGTGGGGCGACTCCACGACGAGTATCGAGCAGCACGGCGGCGACCAGAGCGAAACACGGGTAACCCGGGGCGGGGGCGAGCAAAGGGTTATTACCCGGAACGGCAGCAGCAGCGACATCACAATTCAGCGTGACGATAGCGGCTCCTCTCCCCGGATCACGCCGGATCAACGGGCAATAGGAAACGACCGGTTCGAAGGGCCACCTGTAGACGAGCGTTTCTCGCCGTCCGGCGCGTGCTCTTTTGGCAACCCCTGCTGCTCCCGGTGGGAAACATCGTGCATACAACGAGCGTTCAAACAACGAATGCTCGATCGTATGGGTGAACGCTTCTAATGGGGCCAGGTGTGCGAGAGCGCAGTGGCCGCTACACGGGGCTGTTTGTCGAGTTCACAACGATATAGGCGCCGAGCATCAGTATCGCAACGAAGAAGACCTGCCGGAAGCGATATTCCGGGAGCCCAAGCCCGATGACACCCTCAGCAAGCGCTTTGCCTATATTCTCCGAATCAGGGAGCGGATGAGCCGTGCCAAAAAAAATAAGCCTATTGACAGTAATGCGAGGAACACGATGTTGAACACGGGAATATGTGTGTAGTCCTTGTCGACGACCTTAATACTGATAGCGTTGGGAAAAAGAGAAAAGACCTGAATGCGCCAACCGTAGTAGCGCACCCGCACCCAGGGATTGTCGGGTTTTTGAAGGATCGTTTGTGCCTTGGCGGTCTGGTCCGCGCTGTCGAATTTGAGGTAGGGCGGCCAACCCCACCCCGTGTCTTCGTTTCTGAATACCCTGACTTTGCCGGAGCGGGTAACGGTGTTGATATAGCGTACGTCGCGGGTTTGCGGACTCTTACTTTGGCCCTGGCGGTCCAGCCGTTTTACATCCGTGCCGGTGATCTGGACGACCTCGGTCCGGGGAAGGTTGTAGTGCAAAAACAAACCGGCCACGACGATGAGCAAGCCGAGCAGGATAAATTTGATGATTCGTACAGTCTTCATGGTACAAGATATTTAGAAATTCGAAATATAACCACCAGTTCTAACGGCCGGGCTTGGCTGCCAATACCGAATCTGTGCTTTCAGACTATAGCACGCAGTTCACGGCATATAATCGAAGTCATGAACCACGATTCAATTCGACCGCTGGATTTCGCGCCCCATGATCGTCGACGTAAGTGGGTCAGTACCGATTTCGATAACCGGGCCGATGCCCAATGGTTTGAACGCCAGTTTTCGGTAGAAGGCTTGAGCACGTTGGTTTCGGTCTGAAACGACAAGCCACACCCACGATCGGCCGGAGTCTTGGATGCACTGGACGGCGTCATCGAACATTAACTTTCCAACACCTGATCCATAATCGCTGGCCAGAACGTAGATCTGTTTCAGTTCAGACGAACTGCCGCCAAGCGGCACGGGGCAATCGTTGTGTTTGACCAGATAGAAACCGACCGCCGTTTTGTCCCTGAACGCTACCTTGCAGATGATTCTTGGGTCGCAAAGAGCGGCTTCGGCAGCATCAACGCAGAAGTTCGACTCACAGTAGGCGCGAATGTCATCTTCGTGGTGTTCGGCTCGGTATGCCTGTTCAAAGGTCGTCCTCCACAACTCGGCCAACTGAGGCCCAAAACATTTCTCTACGCGGCCCAGCTCCGTCAACAGAAACCCCGGCTCTGAGTCCAAATTGTGAGATTAGGCGCCTTACTTGACGGAAATACACGTACAGGGCGCGAGTTGGATTACCTTGTGCGACACGCTGCCCATCAATATGCCCTTGAGGTCGCTCAGACCGCGTGTGCCCAGAACGATCAGGTCCACGCCGTATCTTTTCGCGCAGTCGAGAAGGCAGTGGACCGGGTCACCGTTCTCGAGCACGGTTTTGACGTCGTGGATGCCCATCGAGTGGGCGTCGTGTTCGGATCGCGCAAGCAGGTGTTCACCATAGGCCTGAAAAGCTCTCTGTGACGAGTCCATATCGTCAGCGCTTTTTCCCATCACGGCGACGAGACTGCGAGCGGACTCTGACAGCCGAGGTGTGCTTTGTCTGGTCTGCTCGACGAGATGTTCGTTTTCCACCATCCTGCGGATGCCTTCCGGCACACGGCCATGCTGAATGACGTGCACGATGATCAGCGAAGCTTCATGGATCTTTGTCAGATTGCCTGCCAGATCCAGTGCCTTGTGGGCATGCGACGAACCGTCAGTCGCGACCAGTATTTTATTGAACATGTTTTCCCATCCAGTTGGTTTGACTATTAGCTTCGGCTATTGCCCGCCTGAGGGCCAATTAAGCGGGTCAATTTCCGACCCGCTTATCACAACTTAAAACCCGCGCGAAATGACGGTGTACTATCGGCGCATTCTCCATTTTTTCTTCGCGAAGAAACCGGTCAGGTCGTTCTGGATGAGCAACAGGCACGGCAGCAGCACGAGGGTCAGAGGCGTGGCGAAAATGATACCATATCCCATGGCCAGCGCCATCGGAGCGGAGAACGGATCTGAACCTCCCACCCCGTAGGCCATGGGCAACAGGCCAACGACGGTTGTTATCGAGGTCAGCAGAATCGGGCGGAGCCGGTTGCGCGTTGCTTCGACGATGGCTTCTTCGGCCGAAACATTTTTGTTTTCCGCCAACATTCGGTTGGCGAGATTAACGAGAAGCAATGAATCGTTCACGACGATTCCGGTCAAACCGATCACCCCGAGCATGGCTAGAAAGCCCGGCGCCTGGCCATGAAGCGCGAATGCGAAAATGACGCCGATCAGTCCGAATGGAAGGGCGAGCATTACCATCACGGGCTGCATGAGCGAGTTGAAGAGAAGCAGCAAAACCAGGTAGATGCCCACGGCAGCAGCCAGAAATGCAATGATCAGACTTCCCATCGACTTCTGGGTTTCCTCGGCTTCGCCCCCCGCGACGATGCGCATGCCCGGCCAATCGCTATCGATATCTATTTGACCGAGAATCGATTGTGTGGCTGCCACGGGTGTCGTGACCCCCTTCTCGATATCGGCCGTGACGGTAATCGCCCGCTCATTGTCATAGTGGTATACGTTGGAGGGCCCGGGCTCCGCGCTAAAATCCGCTATGTCCCTGAGATATACGAACCGGTTGTTTCGATTGGGGATGATCAGGTTGCCAAGAATGTCGGCGGACGTCCGCGCCTCTTCTTCGAGAATGACGCGAAAATCCACGTCCTCGTCACCGTAACGCACCGAGGTTACGATCTCACCGTCGTATGCCAGGCGGATGTTTCTGGCCACATCCGCCACGCTCAGTTCCTGCTCCGCAAGGCGTACGTAGTCCAGCTCCACCTTGATCTGCTCCTTGCCTCGTTTGTCGTCCCGCTCGACATCCTTCACACCTGCAATCCCCTCGAGCATTTCCGAGACCAGCACCGCCAGGGACTCTCTTCGCTCGTCGTCGCTGCCGACGATTCGCAGGGTTATCGGCCGGCCAACCGGAGGCCCTCCGCTGTCAATGACGTATGTGAACTTCTTGAAACCCCCCAGTTTGGCCGTCTGTTCCCGGAGCGACTCGACGACCTCGTCCGCGTTTCGCACACGCTTTGCGAAAGGCGTCAGATATACGCCGATCAACGCCCAGTTTTCATTTTCTCCGAGATTGAACTGTCCGTGTGTTCCGACCCGGGTAATGTAGGAATTCAATTCGTCCGCGGGCAGAGCGGCAACGATTTTTTCCACCTGGCCGATTTTTTCGGAGGTGTGTTCGAGAGACGAGCCGCTGGGTAACTCGGCCAGAATGTATAGTTCGTCCGCGGACTGCGTCGGAAACAGCACGAAATCCATGTATTCCGCCGCATACCAGAAAGCGCTGATCAGCAGTGCCACGAACGCCGCGACAACCATGTATCGTATGCGCAGCAGCTTGCCGAGCAGTGCCGCGAAACTTTGCTGAAATGTTAAAAACCACTGGTTTGTCTTCCGCGCGGAGTCTTTGTCCTCGTGTTTTACCCTGGATATCAGGTGAGCGGGCATGATGAAAAGCGTGTCGAGCAGGGATATTGTCAACGCAATGACCACCACCAGCGGAATGACGAAGATGAAGTCTCCCAGGGTGCCGGTCATGAAGAACATCGGCATGAATGCAAGCGCGGTGGTGACAATAGTGGTAACCACGGGCTTGAACACGGTGTAGGTCCCCTCTACCGCCGCGTCAAGGGGCGACCATCCCGCTTCCCGGTAGCGCCAGATGTTTTCGGCAACAACGATGCCGTCATCCACGATGATGCCAATCACCAGAATCATCGCTCCCATGGCGATTGTGTCCAGGTATGACCCGAAGACGGGCAGCATGAACAGCGTGCCGAGCAGGACCACCGGGATGCTTAGGGCAACCCAGAATGCGGAATGCCAGTTCAGAAACAGGGTGAGCATCAGCATCACCAGCGCCAGCCCGAGCAGGCCGTTTGATATCACGATGTTGAGGCGGTTGCTCACCAGTCGGGATTTATCATTTGAGTAGTCGATACTCACCCCGGGAGGGAGCCGATGCTGGTTCTCCTCGACCAGTTTCTTGATCGCATCTACGGTACGGATGATATCCGCCGATTCTTTCTTGAAGACCAGGAACGAGATCGCGGGTGTGCCGTTCATTCGCGACAGCACCTTAGCGGGCTCGAAGTCGTCGAGAAGGACGGCGATGTCGTTCACTCGGATGGTGGCCCCGCCCTCGGTGATGCGAACGATGACCTCGGCGGCTTCCCCGGGGGCGCTGAATTCGGCCAGCGTCACGATGTTCCGCTCGCTGGTATAGGACTCGAATGAACCTCCGGTTGCCCGTATGTTCCGGTTTCTGATGGCGTTGACGACTTCGTGGGCGGGCATCCGGTACTTTTCCAGGGCGTCCTGCGCCAACTCCAGCTTTATCTCGCGGTCGAGGTAACCGTATTTGGTGACGCTGCCGACACCCGCTACGGCCAGCAGGTCCTTTTCCGCGCGTTTGGCTGCGCCCCGGAGCTGCGAATACGGCACCTCGCCGGTGAGTCCGACCTCGATGATGGGGATGGCCTTGGAAGTCGTGATTTCCTCGATCAGCGGATCTTCATCGACTTCGGGCGGCAGATCGGAGGCGCGGGAAACGGCATCGCGAATATCGGTTTTGACGACTTTGGCGTCGCGGACTTCACGGTCGATCCAGAGGTGGACGATGGAAATATTTTCCATCGAGAAGGAAGTGAATTTGTCAATGCCGTCCACCTCCTTCAGTTCTTCCTCGATCTTGTTGGTCACATTGAGTTCGACGTCCTCCGGAGACGCGCCGGGATAGCGGGTCGTAATGGTCATCTCGAGCAGGTCGACGCTGGGAAAGTTGTCCCGCTGGATGACGCTCAGCGAACTCAATCCTAGAAACACGATCAGAAACGTGAGTACGTTGGCAAGCGTGGGCTGGTCGGCAAAAAAGCGGATGATGCTTTTCATCGGGGTCTTTCGGCCAGTGGCGGTACGGACGACGGGCCGGCGCTACTGAATGAATTTCGCCTTACCGAACATTCCGGGATAGAGTCTGTTCGTGGAGGGCAACACCGCTTCGATCACGAATTCATGGGTGTTCGCATCGCCGGACGGGATTATCTTGCTCACGGTAGCGTCCAGCTCGAGGTCATCGAGTGCATCGATGGTGACGGTGACTCGCTGTCCGGTGTCTATCAATGGTATGTCACGTTCTTTCACACTGGTCCTGAATTTCAGGACGCTGTGGTCCTCCAGCTCTAGAAGAGGTTCCCCTGGTGATGTGACGTCGCCTATCTCGACGTCTTTCCGGATTATGATCCCCGAAAACGGCGCCCTGATCTTGGTTTCGTCCAGCATGGCGCGAGATCGGGCCACCGCCGCCTGTGCCGTCGCGACCAGCTCCCGGGCAGCGGCGAAACGAAAGCTGGCATCGTCCAGGTTTTCCGCGGATGCCGCATTCTGCTCGTACAGGCTTTTCACCCTTTCCGCCAGTTTGTCCATGTGTGCATGATTGATCCGCTCTTTGTTCAATCTGGCCTCGGCGGCAGCAAGGTCGGCGCGCAACTCCGCATCGCCGATGTCGATAAGAACATCGTCCTTATCGACCCTGTCGGCTTCCTCCGCGTTGACCGCCACAACCCTGCCGATGACCTTTGCGGCCAGGACGACTGATCGATTGGGGATGACGACACCAGTAGAGGTCGGCACGCGGACGGCATCGAGGGCCGGCGCTGCGGGAGTAATCAACAGCATTAATAAAAAAGTTATCAACGCCGGATACGGCCGAAAATCCTCGCGATCTTTTTTGTCGATAGAGACTGTCAAAATGGTACGTTCGTCGTCGGGACCAGGTGGTATGAGACCAGACTGGCTAAGCCGATGCAATATGCGGATCCGGCCGTTATTGATACCCGTCAATGTGTAGCCAGCGGGTTGATGTATATTTCCCAGTTCCGAAAAAAGAATGTGTCATGAAATCATCGACGAAAGTTCTGGGTATAGTCGGCAGCTACCGCAGGAATGGTTATATCGACGGCGCGGTCGACGCGGTACTGGCGGCGTCCGAATCGCGCGGCGCGGAGACAAGAAAGATCTACCTTGCCGATTTTGACATCGGATTCTGTACGAATTGTCGGGAATGTATGCAGGAGCCCGGTGCGTCGCACGTCGACTGCATCGTTCATCACGATGGCATGAAGGATGTACTGTCTGAGGTGGCGGCGTCCGATGCGGTGGTCGCCGGGGCACCGGTCAATGCCGGCAACGCCAACGCCCTGACCCAGCGCTTTGTCGAGAGGTGCGCAGGTTTTTATTACTGGCCGTGGGGGACGCGCGGGGGGCCTGAATTGAGAGTCAAGGAGCCGTCCCGAAGAGCGGTACTGATATCGAGCAGTACGGCGCCGGGACTCATGAACAGCCCGGTGTTCGGTATGAATGCCGTGCACACGCTGAAATTTTTTGCCCGCTCCATCGGCGCCCGGGTTGTGGACGTCATCAAGATCGGTTTGATCACCGACAAGGAGGTGCTGCTCTCGCCTAGAATACGGCGGCGCACGATTCGGGCGGCGGATAAGCTCTTTTCTTAACTTCGGCAATCCTGAAAGCAAGGTCGGGAGCGCCGTTCACTCGATGCGGGCTAATAAAGTTTGAGATCCCCCGTCACCGCATCGATCTTATCAGCTTCATCCGGGCCGATCGCGCACGCCGTGAGCGTCGGGACGCCTCCGAATTCCGTACGACCGCTGTCCCGGATCAGGTGACTCGACAATCCCAGCTGACGCGCCTTGTGGTGATGTGAGAGTAGTTCCTCTTCCGAGTTCACCTGCAGACATACCTTCCCCATTCCAGCGGCGATCCACGTCCATTCGCCTTCGCTGAGGTCGATAACTGCGCCGGTTCCCCGCTCCGGCTGATGCCGGATCCGGGAAACCAAAAATTCCATGGAGGCGTGCGAGCCTTGAGCGATCTCCTTTCCGCGCCGCATTTTCAGATCCTTGCGGATCAGGATAACCTGCTTGTTAGGGCCCATGCGTTACGCCCATATCGCACAGCATGCGCTCATCCAAATGTGCCAGCTGTTTGCGCTGGCGGCTCCACTGGAACCAGGAATTCAGGGTGTCGGCTATCCTGGTGAGCACCTTGTGGACACCGCCAACACGTTTGCACAAGACGATTCCGCTTCGTTGACAATCGATTCAACTCTTCTAGCCCGTGTTTCTCACCAGGATTCCGAGCGATGGCGCAGGACAGGCGTTTCCAAGACACACTGTTTTTTGGACAAATCCATAGACCTCGATGTTTGCCATGCTTGACGAGATTCTATAGCCGCCTGGTGAGAAATGCGGGCTAGAGCAAAAGAAAACCCCGCCGTTCCTGGCAGGGTTTCCCGGTATACCCCTAGGTGACACGGTAGTCTAATCGATCCCTTCAGACCTCCAGACTATGCTTCCTTACGACTATACCCCAATCTATAGTGCACATTAGATTACAGTATAGGCAGGTCTAGCTAAAAAAACTGTGAACTGCATCACACCACTGGGGAATTTCTGTGCTATTTCATCGTTGTTCACAGTTGGGTTTTGTTCAAATGGGCTCCACGGTGTGCGGAGGACGACCGATCAAATCAAAGCGGTATCGTGGGTCGAGAAGCGTCGCGAGTAGTCTAGACCCTTTCAAGGGTGTCCGCTTTTGACCATTTGATGTCGGGCGGAACGACGAAAATAATATGCGCTGATCCGCATGAGGCACACGTCAGCGGTGGATTTTTGGTTCCGAGAAATCCCAGGATTGTTTGGCAATCGCAACAGATATACCAAGCCTCTCGGTCTTGATTATCAGCGTTGTTCACATGACACCCCCGCATCATTCAGCTTTCATCTTAATTATAGACCAAACTTCATGTCCGTGCTGGTCGATGGATTTCACATCGCAAAACAACTGCGGAAAGATGTGCCCGAGGTATTCGAGCTGCCGGCTGCAGGCGATCTACGGATCCAACCACCGGCCCAGCAGCTCATAGTCCGCGCGGTAGAACGCCCTAAGTTTGTCACGCGCCGTCTTGCTGAGTTCGGGTAAAAGTTTTTCTACATTGACATTGGATTTCAATAGATAGGTCGGCGTGAGGTCGGTCCGGGTGCGGCTGCTCAGCTCCGAGAATATCGAATCGGTTTCGGAAATCCGGTAAACGCGCGATAGATGCGGCAGCGCGGTGCCGATGTATGCCGACTGCGGCAAGGTATGGTGATGAGCGTCATCGAAATAGAAAATATACGACTCGAGTTGCCCTACGAATTCGTCGATCGATGGGTGTGTTGACATTACCTCGCGAGCCCGGCTGTTTTCGAGTTCACGGGCGAGGGAATCTTCCTCGATGATATTTTTCTGATAGTAGGAGAGCAGCCTCTCGACAGGGTCCCTTATCACGGTAAAACTGAAGTAATCGGCCAGGTCGGGAAGATCGGTGGTCTGGGAGGTTTCATACACATTCGTAAAAAAGCGGTGCGCATAGACGTCGTTCGTGCCGCGCATCAGATAGTTCATACGGGCCTTGATACTCGAGGACGCGTTCTTTGGCATGGGGCAGTAAGCTATGCCGTACCGATCGAGCACGATCACGTCGTGCGCTGGTACGCCTGCCGAATACTTCAACCATAGCGGCTGAGCAGGATTGTGCTCGAGCAGTTCTGTGAAAATACGACGCGCACCTTCCTCATCGCCAACGTGGGCTAGGATGAGGCCGGCCAGCCGCATGCGTCGTTCGAAAGTTCGTCGATTCCGACTTTTTTTCAGTCCTTCGACGACCCGCTCCGGGTCAGCGCCGGACAGGATCCACGCCTTGCACGCATGCTGAGAAAAGCCGATCCCGGTCGACAGCATCATCCTGCGGGCATAGGTCCTGGCGGTTCGTAAAATCATGGTCGAGTCAAATTATTGCCAGGCTGTCGCTTTGCGAAGCAGGCTTTTCAACGAGCCGGGCGATACCGATCCAATCGTGATCCGCTCGCAGCCGTGGAACTCCGTCAGTCTCTCGAGTTCTCGGGCAACCTGCCGTGCAAATTCATCGAGATCGTTGATCCCCGCTTCCATCGTGAAGGAATGTATCCTGAACACCCCGTGCCTGCGATCCGCTTTGGCGTCCATCCTGGCGACGAGCCTGCCGCGCCACAGTACGGGCAGGCAGAAGTAACCCCATCGTCTTTTTTCCGCCGGAACGTAGCATTCCAGCTGAAAGTCGAAATCGAACAACTGTTCCACGCGTTTACGCTGGATAACCAGGTTGTCGAAGGGCGAAAGGAACTTCACGCGGTTTCGTGAAAGGCGTTGCGAGAGCACGTGCTCGAACTTTCTGTCCGCATAGTAGATCGCCCCGGACCGCTTCATTCGCAGCGGTATCACATCTCCTTGCTCGACTTTTTGCAGAAGCGCGGTCTTTACCGCGGCGCCCATTCCGCGCCTCAGGTAGCTGAACTCCACCAGCCGCCCGAGTCCGTGTGCCTCCAGATGGCGTTCGATGAGCCAGTGGGCATATTCACTTTTCGTGGGTTCCGAGGTGTCTATTCCCGGCGGCACCACACGCTCCGCCAAATCGAATACTTTCTGAAAACCGTGTCGCCGGGTCACCAGGAGTCTGCCCTCCATGAACAACATCTCGAGCGACTGTTTCACCGGTCCCCATTCCCACATCCCGTCGTCTGCGCTGCGGTGCGACTCGATATCCTTCGCCCGGGTCGGCCCGTTCGAACGCACCTGTGCGAGGATCTCTTTCATAAGCTTTGGGTTTTTTTCGTACCAGTGGCGCTGACCATTCGAGATGGCGCGCATGCGGGGCAGCGTAAACCGGTAATCCGACATCGGCAGGTAGGCCGCGGCGTGCGCCCAATACTCCAGTATCGAACGGTCAAGAACCAGCCTGTCGAGATAGTGCCGGCGATAGTGCGGTACGCGATTCCACAAGGTGAGGTGGTGTGAACGCTCTACCACGGAAATGGTGTCGATCTGTACGTATCCGAGGCGTGCAATAGCATCCCGTGTGCCCCGCTGCCCACGCCGGAATGTCGACGACGGCAGCTGCTGGCTGAGCAGCGCCAGTTTTCGGGCTTCGCCGATGGAAATATCCGCGGGATTTTTCAATCAGCGACTACCGAGGTTGGCAAAATAGCAGAGGTTTTCCGAGTCAGGCAGTGCGCCCGCATTGACCGCGCGCTGGACTCCACCATGGTCGTCCATCCATCCCTGCACGTTGTCCATATCCCACACGCCGCCGTGGGCGATTGATCTCGGTAACATGAAAATCTGCCCTGTTGTCTGATGGTAATGATAACGGACAATCGGTTTTCCGAAACCCCGGCAACCCGTTCGCGAGTCCAATGGCCGAGCATTTGGTCGCCACGGGCCTCGTTTGGCGTGTCAATACAACCCCGGGTGACGTATAATTCGACGCGCCGTTTTTATTCATACAAAAGCCCGGGAGATCTTGTGGAATTCTCCAACTCATTTTGGCCCGCCGTCATTGCGGCATTCGCCGCCGGTTGCGCGTTGGGCGCGGTATTGTTCGGCGTCATATCCCGGGGCGGCAAAGACGCCAGGAAGCTTAAGGCTGAACTCGAGAAAGCAGAGCAGAAGTTCGAGGCCTACAAATCCAGCGTGGCCGACCACTTCAATACGACGTCAGAACTAGTCAACGACCTGACCCAGGACTACGTCAAGGTCTACAAACATCTTTCCGAGGGCGCCCATAGGCTGGGCGATTCCGCGGGCGACATGAGACTATTGGAACAGCAAAAGGGCAGGGTGTTAATCACCCTGCCCGATGTAACTAAGGCCCCGGAAACCGCGGAACATGACGCGACCCGGGATGCGGCCGTCCCTGTGGGGTCGACGGAAAACATCGGGTCGTCAGCAGACGCACGCGGCGCCTCTAAAGAAGGGGCGGAGCCTATCGAAGAAACTTCCAGGGAATATATTTCCGAAACCATCAGGGAAGCCGCGGACATCGCAGATAAAATAGGTGACCGGGCCGAGCCTGCTCAGAAATAGAAACATTAAGCCGTATATTGCCCCCAGGGCTGACCAGAATTGGTCGAAATCGGCGCATGGCGCGCCCCCCAACAGCTTCGTTGCGACACACCGAACCATCATTTTGGTGCGCGGCGCCCTGCCGGGACCATCACGTGATTTTCGATCTCAATTCAGCTTCAGTTCGATCGTCCCATTGACCTCGACCCGTACACTCTGTACGCCGCTTTCCAGCGCCGGAGGCGCGATACCCGCCCCGTCGGCTTCCATGGCCATGGCCATGCGCTGAACCGGTATGGGACGCACTAACGTGCCGGAGGTCGCCACATTGAGATTCACGATCCGGTAGCCGGGGCGCCCCAGTTCGTCGGTAATCAGTCGAGCGCGTTTGTCGAACGAGGCCAGCGCCAGCGCGATCAGTCCATGCTCCGCCTGTGCCCGACGTTGCGGAGAAATTTCGTAGCTGATGGAACTCATGGCCAGACGTTTCTGCAGCTTGCCTATGAGTTCGCTCAAACCGGCCGCATCCTGGCTTTCGAGCCGGATAGATTGCCTCACCCGCCAGCCGATCACCGTCCGGTCTCGATAAACGGGTTGTGAGTTATATCCAGTAGTCTGCGCGGTTACTCCATCCACTTTCCGGGCTTCGTCGATGGCCCAGGAAATATTCTCGTTGACCTCAGATGCAATATCCGGTGCCCGCTCGCCTTCCCGCTCGCTGTAGAGAGCGGCAACAAGCGTGTCGTTGCCGACCCGCTCCTCCTCGGTAACGGACAATGTAACCCGATCATAGGCGGGTTGCGTCTCGGCGGCGGCCGCGGACCCGGCGACCACGAAGCAGCAAAGAAGAATATAGACGATACGCATTTTTTAGTTCCTTGTTGTGTGTAGTGTTTGCAGCATAACCTTTGCGTAAATCTAGAAAAAGTCCGATTCTGAACCCAAATTTAAGGGGGTGGTATCAGTGCATACCGATTCGTAAGTATTCATACCTTGAATACCGTTCATTTCGCCTCGCGTGATTCGCCCGACGAGATCAGCTCCGGCAGTTTCAACCTCAGGATCTTTCCGGACGGGCCCTTGGGGAGGTCGTTCATGAAATAGATGCGTTTCGGAGCCTTGTATTTTCCGACCGCATTTTCGCACAGGGTCTTGAGCTCCTGTTCACTGCACCGGAATCCCTCCCGCCGGACCACGCACGCCACCACTTCCTGACCGTAGTTCTCATCATTCACGCCGACCGCAGCCGCTTCCAGGACGGCATCGTGCCTGTAAAGTACATCGTCGATCTCCCGGGGTGCGATGTTTTCCCCGCCGCGGATGATCAGCTCCTTGAGGCGGCCCGTGATGAACAGGTAGCCGTCATCGTCCAGCATGCCCAGATCACCGGTCCTGAACCAACCTTGTACGAAGGCCGCCGCTGTGGCCTCAGGGTTCTTGTAGTAGTGATCGAGCAGGTTGTTGCCGCGAATGGCAATTTCCCCGGCAGCGCCGGTCGGACATTCGCACCCATTTTCATCGATGATCTTGATCTGATTGCCGAACGCCAGACCGACGGAGCCGGGTTTGCACTTGCCGGGCGGCATAGGATTGGTCGCCACGGTTCCCGCGGTTTCCGTCAGGCCCAGGGTCTCGATCATGGGCACGCCGAACACCTTCTCCCACTGAGCCAGCACGGCAACCGGTAACGGTGCCGATGCGGAACGCCCGAATCGAAAACAGCGCAATCTCTCATCGCGGCCAAAATCGAACGGCTCCTGCTCAGCGCGATCCAGAAGGTACTTGATGATGGTCGGGACGATGCTAGCCCAGGTGCAGCGGTACTCCGCGATCAGCGGCCAGAATGTGCTGGCGCTGAAGCGGGTCGGCATCACCACGCTGCCGCCGCTGATCAGCGGTGCCGCGACCGTGACCATCGCGCCGTTGATGTGATAGATCGGCAGCACGCACAGTGCGCGATCAGCACTGCTGAGCTGGTGTCCTTCGACTACGTTACGTCCGCCGCTGACGATGGCCCGGTGGCTCAGTACCGCACCTTTGGGCAGTCCGGTTGATCCGGATGTGTAGAGCAATAGCGCGGGATCGTCAGCTTCCGGCTGCGGGCCCCTGTCTGCATCCCGCGATGATCCGTCTTGTGATTCCGAGTGCCAAACCGGACCGTCCAAGGCGTCGAGTTCGATGACGTTGATTTCACGTGGTATCTGCTCGAGCAGCTTGGTGAGCTTGCCCCGGTAGTGCGGGGAAACGAAGACGATCCCGGTATCGGAGTGATTCAGCACGTGCGCCAGCTGCACGTCGCCGGCGACGGCGTTCAGGGGTACGATTACGCGACCGGCGGCCATTACTCCAAGATACAGCAGCGCGGTCCAGCCCCCGTTGTCCGCAAGAAAGCCTACCTTGGCTGCGTTGGCGACGCCCATTTCATCGAGCCGGTGCTTGATCTGATGGGCTGTTCGACGGAGGTCGGCGTAGGTGAAGCTGGCGGATGTTTCCGGTGCGATCAGCCAGACGTCATCCGCGCGAGCAGCACCAAATGCGTCGATGTACCGCCGGACGGTGTCCATCAATCGCGCCCGTACTTCGCGATATACGCCCCGAACAAATCTTCTTCCGTCGGCTTGTCTTCAGCGAAAGTCGTGACGAGATGGGTGATGTTGATGAAGTGACGATAGTTGAGATTTTCTGAAATACTGTTGCCGCCCCATGTGCCGCAGCCCATGCTCAGCGTGAAATTTAACGCGTTGTCGAAGCTGCCGCCGTTGCCGAAAGTGTGCGCCTGATTGACCAGCACCCGCACCACGTCGATATCCTCCGCCAATTTTCGGGCATGCGCCATGTTTGCGGTGTGAATTCCGCAGGAGTGACCGAGGCCCTGAACAGCGAGTATCCGGGCAACCAGCTCAACGGCGTGTCTGAAATCGCGCGCACGATACACGGTTAACACCAGGGATAGTTTCTCGTCGGCAAAGGACGATTCCGGATCGAATGATTCTTCCTCCACCATGAAGAACCTGGCGGACCCCGAGCCGTCGCCAAGCCCGACTTTACCGGCGAACACATCGGCGTCGGTCGCGATGAGATTGCGGTTGAGCTTGCCGTCGGTCCAGAGTTGCCGTGCTATTCGATCCCGTTCGTCGGTATGGGTCAAATATCCCCCGGCACGCTTCAACGCGTCGACGGCGTCTTCGTAGATATCGTCGAGTATGACCAGGGCGTTTTCCGATGAACACGAAGTGGAATTGTCGAAGATCTTGGAGGCGCAAATTTTTTGAGCGGCATCGTCCAGGTCCGCGCTGCTGTCGATGACCACGGGAACATTTCCGGCGCCGACGCCGATAGCGGGAGTGCCGCTGCTGTAGGCTCCACGGACATTGTTTTGCGAACCGGTAGCCACGACCAGATCGCACTTCTGCATTAGAAGACGGGTCAATGAACGGGAAACGGGCTGCGGCAGGATCTGAACGAGGTCCACGGGCGCTTCCACTCTTTGCAGAGCTTCCCTCATCATATCCACCGTAGCATTCGTGCTGTTCCAGCCGCTTGGAGAAGGCGCAATGATGATTGCGTTGCCTCCCTTGAGTGCCATCATGGTCTTGTTTACGGGTGTGGCGGAAGGATTTGTCGAGGGCGTAATCGCCGCTACCACACCTACCGGCTTGCCGTACTTGACGATACCACGCTCGCTGTCGCTCTCGATGATTCCCACCGTGCGGACACGCATCAGATCGCGCAAAGTGCCGAAGGTCTTGCGCTGATTCTTGGTAATCTTGTCGTGTACATTCCCGATCCCGGTGTCGGCAACCGCAATCTCCGCCAGTCGGCGGGCACGTTCGGGTTGATACAGCGACCACGCAATTGCCGTCACGACCTCGTCCACTCGCCCCTGCTCAGCCCGGGGGAACTCCTTCATGGCTCGGCGCCCGCGTGATACCAGCTGATCGACCAGGGTTGATTCGTCGTCGAGGGTCCCGGCACCGGCGGCACTGTGTGTCGGATTTGACATATTGATTTGATGCAGTCTGTAAGGACGCGGCAGACTAAGCCCCTGTTCTGACCGCGTCAAGTCGTGTGAAATCGTTGTTTTCAGTTTTGGTAAACTGGATCCGGATGAAACTGACGAAATACGAAGAATCCATGATCGCGGGTGATTTCGGGTACCCGCGCCAACAGGCTCTGCAACAGCAGATCGAGGTGGGGCGGTTTTTTGATGCCGCTGATTTCGTTGAAATCAGCCAGGTCCACCTGATGGCAGATACCGAGTCCCTCGGCGAGGCCGGGGTGCGGTACCTGGAGGAGCTCGCCGGCTACCCGCGCCTCGAGCGGTCGGTGTGCGTGCCAACCATCACCGATCCGCGCGGAATCGATCTTTGCCGCTACCGCGCGCTCAAGCAGAATGAGGAGTGGGCGCTTCTCGAGCAGCGCGCGATTTCAGCGTTCGAGAGCTTCGGTATACTGATGACCAATACCTGTATCAACTACCAGATCTTTCAGGCCCCGGTGTTCGGTGCGCACCTCGCGTTCGGGGATACCGGCTCCGTGATCTACGCCAACAGCGTTTGCGGTGCACGATCCAATTTCGAGGGCGGCCCCGCGGCCCTGGCGGCGGCGTTCACCGGCAGGGCCCCTCGTTATGGCTATCATCTGGGCAAAAATCGCCGGGCAACGCACTTGTTCACTGTCGATTACGCCCCCGGCGATCTGGCCGATTGGGGCGCCTTAGGTGCGGTCATCGGCCGGCGCACCGGTTCTTACTGGAACGTACCCGCGCTCACCGGGATCACGTCAACGCCGACATCGGATCAGCTCAAACATTTTGGTGCCGCCCTGGCGAGCTATGGTTCGGTGCCGCTGTTCCATATCGACGGTGTGACGCCCGAGGCAACCGACATCGGTAGGGTTCTTTCCGGCGGTCTGCTGTCACTGCCCGGCGGGAGGATCACCGCGGCGGACATAAAAAACTTCTACTCCGAGCAGGGCCGCCACAAGGGGAAGGTGGATGTGGTGGTCCTGGCGGCCCCTCAGCTGTCGCTCCTGGAAATGCACATGATTGCAACGTTGATCAGAGGAAGACGGGTGCACCGGGACACCGACTTCGTCATTGCCACCGCACCCGAGGTCAAGGCGGGTTGCGACCGCATGGGCATTACCGTGGCACTCGATGAAGCCGGGGTGATTGTGCTGGAAGGCGTTTGTTTCTACCAGATGTACGCAAAGGAAACGGCGCGGGCCAACCGCTGGAAGACCCTGGTTAGCAATTCGGCCAAGCTGGTCAACATCATTCAGGGATATGACTACGTGCCCGTTCTGGCAACCACCGAGCAGTGCGTCGATGCCGCCGTCGCCGGAAAAATCTAATCATGAAGCGCACTCCATCGCCGCGGGGCGCCGCTCCCGCATCGTTGGCGCGATCACTCGGCCGCTTTGCAGGAGGCGCGCCTCGCGCCGCCTGCGAGCGGCATGTCCATTAATATAGACGTGAAGTTGTAATGACGACGTTGACCGAGAGACACACCCATGACCGAACAAACCACCATCAAGGGTCACCGGGGCATCGGTGAATCCGTCACCGGTATTGCACTGGTAGCCGAAGATAACTTCAGCGCCCGGTATGATCTCGATCGCGTCAATGGCGTGTTTTCACGTCCGGCGCACGCGCTGTTCGGCGAAAACTATGTCGGGCGAATTCTCGTCCTCAATACCGCCAAGGGCGGCGTTGCCACCTCCTGGATGCTGCGAGAGATGAAGTCCCGCGGGATGGCGCCGGCGGCGCTGCTGCTGAACATTTCCAATCCAATCATGGCCCAGGGTGCCGCGTTTGCGGGCCTCTGCTTCATGGATCGATTCGATGGCGATATCACCTCGTTTGTAAGGACCGGGGACCGCGTGGCTGTCGATCCGGAGGCGGGCCGGGTCACGGTCATGCGTTGAACGGCGTGCGACCGGTGAAACCGTGTTGAGTGAGTACGATCCCCTGATCATTGCCTGGTGCAGTTTTGCCTTGTTTTGCGGCGGGCTGATCAAGGGAACGCTGGGAGTCGGCACGCCTTTGCTCACGGTGCCCTTGATGGCGCTGGTCCTACCGGTGCAAACGGCCGTCGCGCTGATGGCAATCCCGGTGGTTGTCGCAAACGTCTGGCAGGCCTTACAGGCAAAACAGATCGGGACGGTCGTGGGCCGATTCTGGCCGGCCTTTGTTGCAATATTGTTCGGAACCTACGCCGGCGTCGCGATCCTGTCCGCCATTGATGAACGATCGTTGCTGTTGTTCGTTGGCTTCGTAGTCATCGCGTTTACGCTGCTGCAGGCTTCGACTTACAAGCTGCACCTGCCGGCGGCGCTGGAAAAGCCGGCCGGAGTGGTTTTCGGATTGGCCAGCGGCGTGATCGGCGGTTTGTCGTCAATGTTTGGACCGATGCTGATCATCTATCTGGTCTCGATCAGGAATTTGGACAAGGAGCGCTTCGTCGCCTCGATCAGCTTTCTTTATCTGGCATGCGTGGTGCCGTGGACGATCATCCTCTTGTGGTTCGGGATCCTCGATGTTCCTCTGGCGCTGATGTCCGCGGCGGCCACAGTTCCGGTCGCGGCCGGGTTGGCCATCGGGCGACGGCTGCGCGGCCGTGTTAGCGACCAGCGCTTCAATCGCCTGATACTGGTCGTCCTCATGGCCTCCGGTGGAACCATGCTGTGGCGGGCATTTACCTGAAACTGGCAAGAGGCGCGTGCCCGCTGTATTCCTTGGTTTCGATATCCCCTGCTTTGACACCCCCGGGGCGCTGGGATACCATTTTTTTGATGACCCAAACGATAGCGGTCACAATTCACCTCAGGAGGGCCAGATGAATTATAAGAAATATCTTGCATCGACCGGAACCACGGTTGCCGCGATGGCGTTTTCCGCAAGTGTCGCCATGGCGGCTTGCGCAACCGACGGGCTGCCCGCTTCCATGGAGATGCCGGGCGGCTTCCCGGAGCGCGCGCTGACCATGATCGTACCCTATGGTCCCGCCGGGGGCTCCGGTCAGGTTGCCCAGGCCATGGCGCAGGCGGTAACCGAATTGACCGGGGTCTCGATAAACCGGGACCACAAACCCGGTGGATCCGGTACCGTGGGCATGACCGCTTTCATGGCGACCCCGGCGGACGGCTACACCGTACTCGAGCACATCGACGATGCGTCCAGTGCCCACGCGCTGGATTCGACCCGGCCCAATCCCGCCAAGGATCTCATTCCGCTGGTGATCTCGCAGATAACCTTTTCACAGATCTATATCCGCACTGATGAAGATCGATTCACCGACTGGAACTCATTTGTCGAATGGGTGAATGCACAGGACGGCAAGGCGACCATCGCCAATGTCTCCAAGGAAGGCTCGATGGAACGCGTCACCATGAAGTTCATCACGGATGCGACCGGCATGAAGATCCAGCAGATTTCTTTCGACAAGGGAGCCCCACGCTACGGTGCGCTGGCCGGTGGCCAGGTCGATGCGCTGTTCGAGCAGCCGGGCGACGTGCGTTCATTTCTCGACGCCGGAAAATTCAAGCCGATCCTCACCATCCTGAAGGAGGCGCCCGCCGCATTTGCGGATGTGCCGAGCCTCGCCGATGTTGGTCTGGAATTCGAACCCCTGTTCAGATTCCGCGGTTTCTACGCGCACGCCGGCGCGCCGGAAGATCGGGTCAAGTGGCTGCAATGGGCCTTCCAGAAGGCGTATTGCGAGAAAAGCTATCAGGACTACAACGAAGGCAAGTTCATGACGCTGATCGAAAGCTTCCGGGATACCGATGGGGCGAGGGAACTCATTACCTCCACCATTTCGCAATACCGGGATGTTTACAAGGAAATGGGGCTGGAGGTCAAATAGTCCTCTCACGTCATGACGGGCCCCGGCGAGCCACCGGGGCCTGATCACATGCGAGCAGCTATCGTATGACGGGCTCCCATGGGTAAGCTGCGCCCCGGCCATTTCATCGAGGTCGGCCTGTGGTTGGCGCTCGCTGCCGTTCTCTATGTTTATTCGTTCGACTTCGAGCGGAACATCGAGATTTACAAGTTCGGTGCCACGGCATGGCCCCGGGCGATCATTCTGTTGATGGTGGTGGCGGCGCTGGGCCAACTGCTCTATCACTGGAAAGACGGAGACGAAGCGACCTCGGGTACGCTGGGCGCGGCCTCCGACGACGGGTCCGAGGAAGCGGCTCGGAGGACCGGGCACACGAGCTTGCGCTGGTATGTGTCCACGCTCACGCTACTGGTCATTCCGTTTGCCTACATGCGTGTGCCCGGCTGGGCGGCCGAAGTATTTGCGCTGGACGATGGCGGGCTGCATGCGGCAAAACTAATATGTGCCGCGGTGCTGATTCTCGTTTATCTCGCATTGACGTGGCGCAACCATGTCGGGGGCATACTGGCCCTGCCGATCTTTTTCGCGGCCCTCCTCGAGGACATGGGTTTCTACGCCACCGCGCCGCTGTTCATCGTCGGCGTGATGTTCCTCATGGGCGAGCGAAGGCCTAAGTGGATGGCCATCGTAGCGGCCCTGATTATGGGCATCCTACTTTTTTTGTTCGTGAGCGTGCTGTACGTGGGCCTGCCCACGGGGAACGTGCACCCCTTCTATGATTTCAGCCACTGGCTGGTGACGCTGATCCAGTAGGGCGCGAGTGGACGCATTCACCAACTTTCTGAACGGCACGATCGCCCTGTTCAGCGACCCCGTCGGGATTTTGATCTTTCTGGGCGGGGTGATCGGCGGCATGCTGTTCGGTGCCATACCCGGCGTGAGCATGCTGACTCTGGCCGCAATTCTTTTGCCGTTCACCGCGCATCTGTCCGCAGAGCACGGCATCATGCTCTTTTCGGTGATTTACTGCACCGGTGTCTACGGCGGCGCGATCACCGCTATCCTGTTCAATATTCCAGGCGCGCCGGAGAATGCGCCCACCGCTTTCGACGGGTACCCGATGACCCTAAATGGCCAGGCCGGAAAAGCCGTCGGTGCCGCGGTAATGTGCTCGGCTCTGGGGGGTACCATATCGGCCGTCATTATGATGGCGGCGACGGCGCCCATCGCGGATTGGGCCATCTCGGCATTCGGGCCTCCCGAGATATTCGCCCTGGTGTTCTTTGGCCTGGCGGTGGCGGCCTCGGTTGGAGCGAAGACCCTGTGGAAGGGCTGGTTGTCGATACTTGCTGGCTTGATGATTGCCGTGGTCGGGCTCGACCCGGTCGGGGGCATCGCACGCTACGATTTCGGCATGCCGTATCTGCTCGCGGGCATTCACTTCATTCCAACCATCCTGGGATTTTTCGCCGTGTCGGAGATCTTCGTACAGGCGGAAAAGAAGGTGACCGGCGTCTACGAGGCTCCCGAGCTGCACGTCGATTTCCCCAGCCTCTCCGAATTGATTGCACACAAGATCGCGGTGCTTCGATCCATCGTCATCGGGTTTTTCTGCGGTATTCTGCCCGGAATCGGGGCAACACTCGCCGCGTTTATGGGATACAACGAGGCGGTGCGCTGGTCGAAGGACCGTAAGGCGTTCGGCAAGGGCAAGCTGGAGGGCGTCATCTCGTCGGAAACAGCCAACAATGCGGCCACGGGCGCCGCCATGATCCCGCTGCTCGCGCTGGGCCTGCCCGGCGGCGCGCTGACGGCAATGATGGTCGGCGTGTTCCAGATGCATGACATGGAGCCGGGCCCGCTGGTGTTCATCAACAGTCCGGATCTCGTGTGGGTGGTGTTCGCCGCGATGTTTTTCGCCAACCTGTCGATACTGTTCATCGGTGTCCTGGAAACCAAGACCATCATCAATCTGCTGCGCATTCCGTTCCAGTTCCTGGCGCCGATGATACTGCTCCTGGCCACCGTCGGAGCTTACGCTGTCCGGGGTCTGGTTATCGACGTGGTCGTCATGTTCGTGGCCGGCGCAATGGGATTTTTCCTGCGGCGCTCTGGATATTCCGTCGCAGGCATCGTGCTGGGCCTGATCCTGGGAAAGATCGGTGAACAGACCTTTGCACAGGCCATGCAGATGCTGCATTTCGAGTGGTTGGGCTTTTTCGATCGTCCCATTGCCCTGACGCTGCTCATTGCGGGTGTCCTCACCACGCTAGGCAGCGCCTACACCGCTTTTTTCAAGAAACATCACCACTGACGGCCCGCATATTGCACCCGTATCGCGAGCGATGACGCCGCGTCGGGTTTTGTAGGAGCGGCGCCCCCGCCGCGATGAACCGGCGCGAGGAGCGTAGCCGTCGCTACGGTCCGAGTGAAGACCAAGCCCAGGCGAAGCTGGACAAGTCAGCACCGGGATAGGCCGACCCCGATGACAAACCGTCCTTTGGATCAATCTATCCCAATCGGTGTATTGGTGAAAATGGATCAAGGGCATAGAAAACAATCACGGCCGGTCGGGTGCAATATGCGGGCTAGCGCAACCAGACTACGTTTGGCCCGGCGAATCCCGTATCATTCTCGATGAAGTCGTGCGGCGGCTTTGCGGAAGGCGCCTTTAGACCCATGCAGAAAGAGGAGAACCCATGTTGAAACTCTACGACTTCGATCTTTCGGGAAACTGCCACAAGGTCAGGATGATGCTGTCATTCCTCGGCCTGGAGTTTGAGAAAGTCGATGTCGACCTGCGCAAGAAAGACCAGATGAAGCCGAATTTCATCGAGTTGAACCGGTTGCACAAAGTCCCCGTTCTGGTCGACGGGGATCTCGCTCTGCGGGACAGCGCCGCGATATTGATCTATCTCGCCCGCACCTACGGCAAGCCCGAGTGGTACCCTGAGGCGGCACGGGAGATGGCCGAGATACAGCAATGGTTGTCGTTTTCCGTAAACGAAGTGTTCAACGGCCTTGCCATGGTCCGGGCGATCGTGATTTTCAAGCGGGATTTCGACTTCAAAACCGCGAACACCTTCAGCGACAGTGCCCTGGATATGCTGGAATTCAGGTTGAAGGACCATGCGTGGCTTGCGCTCGACCGCTTCACCCTGGCCGACCTGGCGTGCTATCCCTATGCCGCCTTGGTGCATGAAGGCAACGTTGCTCTCGATCCATTCCCGTCGATCCGCGCATGGTTCAAGCGAATAGAATCGATGCCTGGTTACGTGGCCATGCCCGGATTACCCCATCCCGGATAACCGGAAAATAACTTGGCCTACTTCAGATAGCACTCATCGACCGGCACTTTGAGGCCCGAGCCGATCCCGTTGGTCTGGTGTGCCATGCCGATCACGGCCATGAGTTCCTCATACTGCCCGGACGTCATTCCCTTGGAAAAAGCGGACGCGGTGTGTGAATGAATGCAATAGTCGCAATTGTTGGCCACCGACACCGCGATGTAGATCATTTCCTTGGTAAGCGCGTCGATTTCGCCCTCGGCCATTACCGCCTTCAGCGATGACCATACGCGCTTCAGCGTATCGGGGTGCTGCGCCAGCGCCTTCCAGAAATTGTTGATGTAGTCCGTGTTTCGAACGGCGCGGATGTCGTCATAGACAGCGATGACTTCCGGGCTGGCATCCTCGTATTCGACCAGGGTGACGGTAGACATGATGTTTGGTTCCCCTTCTTGGTCTCACTCACCCCGGTGATTAAAACTCCCGCCACTTGATCGCGGCGGGGCGCCGCTCCTACGACATTGCTACTATCTCGGTTAACTCGTAGGAGGCGCTCCTCGCGCCGATTCAAGCGAGTCCAGAAATTGGCGTCGTGAACAATGCGGTACTCGCCACCTACCACTCGCCGGTGGCGCCCGCACGCATGATATCGTCCATTGCGTCGCGAATGCGTCTTGCATCTTGCTTCAGGTCTTCCGGCAGCTGCGACTCAGGATGCCAGGCCATGGCCATCCAGGACACGTCCCAGTCCAGCGTCATGATCCAGATTTCGCCTGTCGCGTCTTCCATGACCGAGATTCGGCAGGGTATGAATACGGAAAACTCCGGACTGTAGTCCAGCATGCGGCGGCCCACGATCGCATCGCAAAAATGCAGGATCTCCAGGCGCAGGGTGGGCAGACCGCTGATCGCACCGATATCCTGCCAGATCATGCTGTGCCCGGTTTTCTTGAAGTTTACCTCGTTGGCCTTGATCTCCATCGATTCGATGACTTCGTCGAACGCGACTCCCTCGTTCACCTTCATTTTGTGCGACATGAAGTTGAACAGCTCACGCATCGACATGCCGCTTACCGAGGCCATCATGTTGAACATGTGCTGCTTCAGCTCCCGCGGGATAATCGGCATTGGCCGTCTGCTGCTCTGGAGCAATTGCCTTCGGCGCACCGCCTCGGCCTCTTCCGAAAGGACATCCATCAACCGGGGACCAAGTTCGGGCTTTGGCGTCAGTTCCTCCTGGATGTGGGGTGGTAGATCCGTCGTTGCCTGCGGACTGGTCTGCTGTGCGATCGCAGTGGAGGTCGAGAACAGGATCAGGATCAGGAGACGCCATTGCAAATTTCTAAGTATGGACTGGCTTATCATGGTTCTGGAGTTATTAAAGTTTGTGTTTTATTCGATGTCTACCCGGTGCACGGGTCCACATCCTGACGCGAGTCTTATTGTTGTTGCTCAGTCTGGGCCGGCTGACCAAACATCGAACCGTATTTCTCCATCCAGCTCTCGTACCAGTTCGTGTACGCAGCGGGATCCATGGGCGCGGTCATCATCTTCGTGTACGCCTGCGGATTCATCCAGTTGGCCGGATTGATCATCATGAGCATCGGGCCCAGCGTAGTGTTGTAGCGATCCATGTCCTCCGCGTTGTGACACTGAGCGCAGGTACTGAACGGGTTCAACATGACCCCATAGGGATTGGTCATCATCTGGCTCATTAGATTGGAATACACCTGGGGATCGACGCTGTGGCTCAGGGAATAGGACAGGGGATCGGTGGCGGTGGTTTCCTGGGCGACACCTTGTACCGAAAACAACAACAAGACAGCGCAGAGCAGGTTGGAAATCAGGTTGGTTTTCATCATTTCTACCTCATCGAGTTTGTCGGTCTATTGTGGCGCACCCCGCTGCCCGCCTTGCTTATCCAGTTTCATCCACTGCTCCCAGAAGTTGTCCGCGGTCTTCTGATCACCGGCATGGGTCATGCCCAGCAGCTGGGTCATGATCGCAAGATAGGTATTCGGATTCATCATGGGGCCGTAAGTGGAGGGATTCATGAACTGCATATACGAACCGGGATTCATCATGGCGCCGTAGGTGCCGGGATTCATAAACGCCATGTAGGACATTGGGTTCATCATTGACATGTAGGCGTTGGGATGCATGAACTGTGCATAGGCGTTGGGATTTACCCAGTTGCCTGGATTGGTCATGGGAACGAACGGATTTCCCGAACCCATCCCCGGCATGCCCATCCCCGGCATGCCCATC
>JAHEIO010000024.1:33805-48301 GCA_024639325.1 Gammaproteobacteria bacterium | reverse complement strand
GAATGACACGACAAGAAAAGCACTGAATGCCCTGCCGATTCTTATCAGGCGCTTACTGGGCAGAGGTTGATACACACCGAACTGCCGCGGCTCTAGATTGTCCTGCTCGTGCAGTTCCACTATCTGTCTTGAGAAACTCCTAACCCAGGCCGGGATCTGACGTTGGAACATATAGTTCGAAAAATGCGCTTCGATGACGTGGTTGAGGGGTTTCATGCCGTACCACTCGCGGTACGCCAATTCGAACAGGTCGTATTCCTTGATCTCCAGCGCCGCCGAGGCTTGAAGCAGGTCAAGCGAATCCTTGCTCAAATCTTCGTCGAAATACTGCTTGTTCTTTACGGACTTAACCCATGATTCCGCTAGTCGCATTGGCAATTTCCCCGTTGGAGATCGAAACATCAGGCGTATGATGGAGCTGACAGGCTGTTCGCCCCGATGGTTCCGGCTGATCTATAAATAGTAGCTCTAATTCCCGTTAAATTCAGCCTAAGGGCTTTGAGAGCTGTGGTTAACCCATTTGTTAAGCCGTTTCAACATGGCAAGTCGGGCAGGTATCATTGGGGCGACAACCCGTAAAACACCCCGATCCTCGTGCACATACCTCAGCCCCCCCGTGTGATCCTGTTCGACTGGCATGCGACGCTGGTCGATACCATGGATGCAATGTACCGCGCCATGAATGAAATGCTGTCCATGGCGGGGCAACTTGGGCTGCACGACAGGTTGGTCAGCATGGAAAAAAGCAAAACCGAGGATGATCTGAAGCTGGTGGACTATGTCCGTGCGCACCACCATCTGCACCCGAAGATCATCGCCGAGCACAGGGTGTCCAGAACTGATCTGCTGGAGGTGCTGTTCGGCGATGACGAAGAGGCGAAGGACATTGCCCACACGGCGTACAGCCAGTGCTACCGCCACCACTATGGCGACATACAACCTTTCGATCCGGAGATACGAGATGTACTCTCGCGACTCAGGCGCCTGCACATCAAGCTTGGGATACTGAGCAACCGGGCACGCGAGTATCTTCTGAACGAGCTTGACACCATCGAGCGCGGAACATGGTTCGCATTGTTCGACTGTGTCGTTGCGGGTGATGATACGAGTCGATTGAAACCGGCACCGGACCCGATTTATCGCGCCCTGGAAGAAATAAAACATCAGCCCGGCCCCGATGTCTGGTACATGGGCGACAGCACCACCGATACTATCGCCGCCAAGAATGCAAAGGTTACCAGCATCTTTTTCAATGGCGCGGGGTGGCAAAAGAACTGGATCAAGAAAATATTTCCGGGCACGGAGGAATTTCCGCACCAGCCGGACTACGTGGTGGACCGTTTCCCCGGATTGTTGTCACTCGTTCATGCAGCCATCGACGAATGTGATTCCGCCACCAAGCACCACTTCATACCCTACACGCGCCGCCTGGAGCCTCTGCCGGCACCGCGAATAATCCTGTTCGACTGGCACGCAACACTGGCTGACACGCTGGATGCCATGTACGGAGCCGTAGACGACATGCTTCCCAGGCTCGAATCGCTTGGTCTGGCGGGCAGGCTCCTGGATCCGGCGCTCAGTCGCAACGAGGAAGACCGCAAGCTCGTAAAATACGTCCGCAACTTCTATAAGCTCCATCCGAAGATCAAGGCGGCAAGAAAGATTTCCCGCACTGACATTTTTGAAGTGCTGTTCGGCAAGGACGACGAGGCCAAGCGCATCGCCCACGAGGCCTTCAACGAATGTTACCGGGATCACTACGGACGGGTCGAACCCTTTGAACCCGGGGTCCGGTCGCTACTGGAGTGCCTTAGATCCATGGGCATCACGACGGGCGTACTGAGTAACCGTGACAGGGAGTTCCTGGTGCATGAACTGAACACGATCGACGGCACGGGCTGGCGCCACCTGTTCGATACCGTGGTGGCGGGAGATGACACCTTCAGGCGCAAACCGGCGCCGGATCCGATCCTCAAGGCCCTTGACAATCTTGGCGTACGGCCGGATCTGCACGCCTGGTACGTTGGCGACAGCACCACAGACATGACCGCGTCAAAATTTGCAGGGGTCACCAGTGTATTTTATAACGGCGCGCAGTGGAGTGATGCCTGGATCAACAGGATTTTTCCGGGGACGCCCCACTATCCGCACAAGCCTGATAGCATCGTCGACGATTTCGACGAATTCTCGAAGCTGGTGCAAATGAGCGCTGGAAATGAACGATCTCAACGTGAGTTCGAGGAGAACGTCCGGGCCTGATGGAACACCGATGCGCGCATGGTGATAACCGTTGACTATCAGACGCTCGTATCCTTACGATGCGTCAGCGGCCGTGCAAATCCTGAGAGGCAGAGACAGCCAACTTGCGGCCCTGATGGACCGCGTCGGCCCGTACGGCCTTAAATTGAGAGATAAAAAGACGCCGTTCCAGGCTCTGCTGCAGTCCATAGTCTACCAGCAGCTTTCCGGCAAGTCCGCGGCTGCAATCCACGATCGTGTACTGAGGTTGTTTCCGCATCGCTATGCGAGCCCCCGTCGACTGGCATCGATACCCGATGACGATCTTCTGGCTGCGGGACTGTCGAGGGCCAAGACAGTTGCAGTGCGTGATCTGGCAGAAAATTGCACGGACGGCCAGCTACCGCATTCACGAAAACTAAAAAATATGCGCGACGATGACATAATCGAGTGTCTTCGACAGATACGTGGCGTCGGCGTATGGACCGCGGAGATGCTGCTCATATTCAACCTCGGACGACCGGACGTCCTGCCGACCGGTGATCTGGGCGTACGCAAGGGATTCCGAATTGCGTATGGTCTGAAAATGAATCCACACCCGAAGCGGCTTCTCTTGCACGGCGAGCGATGGCGCCCTTACCGAACGGTTGCAACATGGTACCTGTGGCGGGCCAACTATCTGTAGCCCGCATTTCTCGCTACATCCCGGGACCCCAGAGTAATACGCAGACCGGCATGGGCTTGGTGAATGGCCTGTTTTCGGTTAGGCTTGAGCCACCCATAGCCCGGATACACGGGCCCCGATAATCGCACAGCAACATCGTTCACCGCTCGAGGAGGATTTGGACTATGTCCGAATACACCACTGACGACATTCGAAATGTGGCCCTGGTGGGCCATGCCGGTTCGGGCAAAACCACCCTGACAGAATCACTACTGCGCGCCGCGGGCGCGATCCAGTCCACCGGCGCCGTAGAGAAAGGCACCACAGTTTCCGATTACGATCCTCTCGAGAAAAAACACCATCATTCGCTTCTGTCATCCATCGTCAGCATGGATTACAAGGGGTGTCACATAAATTTGATCGACAGCCCGGGCTACCCTGATTTCGTCGGACAAACGCTGAGTGTACTGCCCGCCGTCGAGACGGTAGCGATTGTGATCAACGCGGCCGCGGGTATCCAAACCATGACCCGGAGGCTGATGGAAGCGGCAACCGAGCGCAAACAGTGCCGAATGATCATCGTAAACAATATAGATGGTGAAGGGGTGAATCTTGAAGCGCTGCTGAATGACATCCGTGAAAGCTTCGGCAGCGAGTGCCTGGCCATCAACCTGCCTGCCAATGGCGCCAGCCGGGTGGTGGATTGTTTTTTCAATCCCTCGGGTGAGGCCGACTTCTCTTCCGTCGATGAGGCCCACACCGCGGTGACCGATCAGACCGTAGAAGTGGACGAGGATCTGATGGAGGCCTACCTCGATCAGGGAAAGATCGGGCCCGAACAGCTTCACAACGCATTCGAGAAGGCGCTGCGCGAAGGACATCTGGTGCCTGTATGTTTCGTCTCGGCCCGCGAAGGCACCGGTGTGCAGGAACTCCTCGATGTGTTCGTAAAACTCATGCCCAATCCGACGGAAGGCAATGCACCGCCGTTCGCACGAAACGTCGACGGTCAAGACGAACCTGTCAAGATCGAACCAGATCCGGACGGCCATATCATTGGGCACGTGTTCAAGGTCGCCTTCGACCCCTATGTAGGGAAACTGGGACTGTTTCGGATACATCAGGGAACCGTAAACAAGGACAGTGAGCTTTTCGTGGGCGATGCCCGCAAGGCGTTCAAGGTCGGCCATCTGTTCCAAATGCAGGGAGACAAGCACATCGAAATTTCGAAAGGCGTTCCCGGGGATCTGTGCGCGGTAGCCAAGGTCAACGACATCCATCTGAATGCAATGCTGCATAATTTTCACGAGGACGATGATCTTTTTCTCAAACCGATGAATTTTCCTACGCCGCTGGCTGGACTTGCCGTCAGCCCGAGCAAAAGGGGTGAGGAGCAGAAGCTGGCAGAGGCTATGGACAAGCTGTCTCAGGAGGATCCTTGCATCAAAGTGGAAAGAGACTCCACGGTCAATGAAACGGTGCTGAGGGGTCTAGGTGAGCTGCACTTGCGAACGGCGCTCGAGAGGATGGAGGAGCTCTATCACGTCAGCGTGGATACCAAGCCCCCCACCATCCCATATCGCGAGACTATCACGCAAAAAGCGGACGGCCACCACCGCCACAAGAAGCAAAGCGGCGGCGCCGGCCAGTTCGGCGAGGTGTACATCAGAATAGAGCCGTTGAAGCGGGGCAGCGGCTTTCAATTCGTGGACAAGGTCGTCGGCGGCGTCATACCCAACACGTTTATTCCATCAATCGAAAAAGGCGTCCGCCAGGCCTATGACAGCGGTGCCATCGCCGGTTTCCGCATGCAGGATATCCAGGTCGAGGTCTACGATGGGAAACACCACGCGGTGGATTCGAATGAAATTTCGTTCGTGACCGCCGGCCGCAAGGCCTTCATCGAAGCCGTTTCCAAGGCAAGGCCTATCGTGCTTGAACCCATAGTCGATATCGAGGTCACCGTGTCCAGTGAAAACATGGGGGATGTTACGGGCGACCTGTCATCGCGGCGCGGCCGGGTATCCAATACGGACGTATTGTCAGGCGGAATGGTGACCATCATCGGACAGGTGCCCCTTGCGGAACTGGGCGACTACCAGTCCAAGCTGAAATCGATGACCGGGGGCGAGGGTTCGTATTCCATGCAGCTCAGCCACTACGACCCGATTCCCGGCAATATTCAGAAGGATATGGTAAATCGTTACCAGAGCAAGGAAGACTAGCCTGTATATCGAGCACACGACCGACAGTCAATTAAGCGTCATCGCGAAAGAGCCCGAGCGACTACGACGATCCAGATCCTGCCTATGCGAAAGACGTCGGATTGCTTCGCAACTCGCAATGACGAAGTGTTGCCTGGATCAGGCACCTTGATGCGAGAGGTGGGCTTTGATGGAGTCCAGTGAACGACCGTAGTAGTAATGAAGCTGCTCATCGCAATAGCGGTGTGCGGCCCCTGCAGGACAGGCCAGACGCGCAAGGCAACTCGATGCACAGGGCGATCGGTCCCGCACCCGGTAATCGACACACCTGGCAACGTCGGGCGACCTTGAAACCGCCAGTGCGCGGCCCGGACATGCACCGACACAAGGCTTGTCCGTGCAGTGCGTGCAGGGCGAGGGCCCGGCGGCGTGCATCGAGACGGGAATATTCGCTGCCACCAGCAAGACCGCACGATATCCGAACCATGGTCCATAGATTTCATTTACGCCGATGCCAAGCGGTGAGGCGTGGTGCCATCCGGCAATCGACCCGAGCTGCTGCAACGGGATCTGTATATCGCCCGGATACAAGATGCGGAATGCGCAGTCACCCAGGTATTCCTTCACCAAGCGTGTCGCACAGCGCTCGCTGTATTCGTCTACAGGGTCACGGCCCGACACGCCATCTTCTCTGAGCCGCTGCCACATCAGGTTACCCCCATGACCGATCATGATCAGCCGTGAAAAAGGCTCGAGGGTTATTTCTCCGTTGCTGACCGCGGCGTCAAAGGCTTCGGGCAGCATGTCCAGGCCGAGCACCGAAAACAGGTTCAGCCCATGCGCCGACAGCATTTGCCGTCCGCGCGATACGTTCATCTCGTCAGCCATTTCGTCGCGTGCTCAACTTAATCTGCCGGAACCGGTATAATGATTATTGCATCGGATATATGCTTATGAAAACAATACTATACAGCTTTGCAATCGGAATGTTTGTCGGCTTATCGGTGGCCCCTCAGCAGCTAATGGCAAACGAGGCCACCATAATCGGTGTGTATGAAAACTGCCGGCCGGTGTCAAGCACGATCATTGTCGACGAACAGATCGAGCAGGCCGACCGCATTTCAGCCCAGGCCGAGGCTGCCGGCACGGGCCGGAGTTTCGAACAGGCCCTGCCGCGCATAATCGCGTCCTTAGAACGAAGCGGCATCAAAGACATAAGCGTCCAGAGACAGGGCCGATGCGGTGAACCGGAGCACGGCAAATTTGTGGAAGCCGTAGTCGGGTACTGCGGTGAACAGATCAGTCGCGCTGAGATCGTCATTGACGGCGATCTGTTTTTCAGCCGCAGCGGCACCAAGGTTGATTTCGAGACCTTCCTCGACGAAGCTCGTATAAAGCTTCGATCCATCGGCATTTTTGGCGACCCGAGGGTCTCGCTGAGCAGCAATGTGGATTGCGGACCGGATAGTTCGAATTAGCCGCCCGCTCGAATACCCCACAAGGATCACTGATGACTTTCTCAACCTTGCCGGAGGGATTGGAGGCGGTTTGCCCAAAGAATAGTCGAATCCGCATCACCACGGACGGCCGCGATGCGGAATCATTCACTTTTTCCCAACTCCGTGCCCGCGCACTGGGATTGCTCCATTGTCTCCACGACCGCGGATTGAAGCAAGGTGATGAGCTCATCCTGTGCACGCTCAACAACAAGGCATTTGTCGATGCCTTTTGGGCCTGTCAGCTGGGCGGGATCATCCCCGTCCCCATTGCGCCAGGCATTTCGGAGGAACAGCGCGGCAAGCTGTTTCGGATCTTCCGCCAGTTGCAAAGACCTTATCTGTATACGGACCACCAGACCGGATCACGCATACGCGCGCTTGCAGACAGGCTGGAAATCGGTGAAGAATATCAGCGCCTCAAGGCAAGGACGATCCTCACGGAAAACATCACGGATCTGGATCATCCCGCCGAACCGGCATCGACAAAGCCCGAAGATACCGCCTTTATCCAGTATTCCTCAGGCTCCACCGGTGAACCAAAGGGAATCGTTCTGACCCATGAGAACCTGGCGGTCAATATAAGGGACATCCACGAAGCAACCCGGCTGAGCGACGACGACAGCAGCCTGAGCTGGATGCCGCTGACCCATGACATGGGGTTGATCGGATTCCATCTTGCCATGCTCTTGCGCGGGCTCGATCACACCATATTGTCCACCGAGGCCTTTATACGCCGGCCCACGATCTGGCTCCGCGCCGCATGCCGCGAAAAATCGACTCTGCTGTGCTCACCCAACTTTGGCTATCGGCTGTTCCTTAAGGCTTTCGACCGCTGGCAGATAGAGGACCTTGACCTCAGCCGCGTACGCCTGATCTTCAACGGCGCGGAACCCGTCTCCGCAATCGTCTGCGAGGAATTCCTGGACAGGCTGTCGCCATATGGTCTCGCGCGCTCTACTATGGCGCCGGTCTACGGCCTGGCGGAGGCCAGTCTTGCCGTTTCCTTCCCGGTGCCGGATGAGCATTACCGGAGCGTCAGGGTGAGGCGCGACAGTCTCGGACTGGGCCAGTCCATAGTCGAGTCCCGGGACAAGGACGCGGTGGAGATCGTAGACGTGGGCAAACCTGTCGAACATTGTAGCGTGAGGATAACGGATGGACGCGGGAACGCGTATTCGGAGGGGCGGATAGGCAGCATCGAGATCCGCGGCCCCAATGTGACCCGGGGTTACTATGGTGAACAACCATCCCGAGAAGCCAGCAGCATAGATCGCTGGCTACATACCGGGGACGTCGGGTTTTTCAGGCAGGGATCGCTGTATATCACCGGCAGAATGAAGGACATTTTGTTCGTCAATGGTCAAAACTACTACGCGCATGATTTGGAAACGCTGGCCAGCGAACTCGATGAGATCGACACCGGAAAGGTGGTCGTATGCGGGATCCCCGACGATATTTCCGGCTCGGAAAATGTTGCGGTGTTCGTCATGCATTTAGGGACGCCCGATGAATTCGTGCCCATGGCCGCGGAGGTGCGCCGAATTCTCGGCGAACGGGCCGGGGTGGAGATTCACAGGGTGATTCCCGTCACCGACATACCCAAAACGACCAGCGGAAAAATCAAGAGATACGAGCTGCGGCAGGCGTACCTAACCGGGGATTACGATGAAATATTGCGCGACCTCCCATCAGCCGCAGGGCCGCTGGAAACAGGCGCCGGTGACGACCTGTCCAGGATCGAGAGTACCCTGCTCGAGATTTGCGCCTCGTCCCTCGATGGTATCAAGCTTCACCGGCAGGACAATTTTTTCGAAATCGGAATGAATTCTCTGAAGTTGGTAGAGATACACGAACTAATCGACCAGCACTTTCCCGGCCAACTCCAGGTTTCCGATATTTTCGATCACCCGACGCTGGCCGAACTCGCCTCGTTTCTGGAGAGAGAACGGTCGGCTTGATTCAACCGTATACCGGCTTTTTTCGCTTCCATCGCCGGTGCATCCACAACCAGTCCTCGGGTCGATTCCTGATCTGTTTTTCAACGCTGTCGATATAGGCCCTGATCACGATCTGGTCCCTCCCCGTATAAGGAGGCTCGGCCATGCGCTCGATGGCCGCCGTATAGCGGCCGCGTGATACACGATGCATATTCAGGAAAAAAACCGGGTAATTGGCAAATCGGGCGATCGTATCCGGAGCGAGATAAAAGGCTGTCTCCTGGTTCAGAAATGTCACCCATATGCTGTGATCGTCGATGTTGGGCGCCTGGTCCGAGACGAGCGCCACTACCCTCGGTACGGTCCTGCGCTGCATGACTTCCTTGACGACTGAGCTGTCATCGATGAGTACGCCGCCGAACCGGGTGTAGGTCTCCGTGGAAACTTTTTCGACCCAGGAACTGGACACCGGCCGGTAGACGGCCTCGGTCGGGTACTTGAGACGGCAACAGAGCGCCAGCAAAAGCCATTCGATGTTGCCGTAGTGCGCCAGAGTAACCAGCACCGGCTGTCCGCGGCCGAGCGCCTTTTCCAGGATATCAAGATCTTCGAAACCGACCCGTTCCAACAGCTCTTCACTGCTCATGGTCATGGACTTGATCATCTCCATCAGCACGTCGCAATAATTGCGATAGAACAGCCGCCCCAGCCTGTTGATTTCCGAAGCGTCCAATTCAGGAAAGGACTTTCGAAGATTGTCGCGTACAACGCTTTTTCTGATGCCCAGCACCCGGTATACGAGCAGATACACGATGTACCCGAAACTGTACAGAAAGGGGAGCGGAAGGCGGGAGAACAGCGCGAGCAGCCGAGACATGCCCCTATTGTATCAGGGCGGCAGGTACGTCCCGACGAGGCACACCGTTGGAGCGTGTATCGATTCGGATAGAATTCTTCCACCAAATCGGTTTATGCTCTGGCAGTTCATAATTCTAATGGAAGCAGAGATGCGCTGGCGAAAAGGCAGACAAAGTCAAAACATAGAAGACCGCAGGGGCCAGCGCACCGGTATGGGCGCACCGAGGGGCATCAAACTGGGCGGCGGGATGGGCATCCTGCTGTTGCTGGTGGTTATTTTCTTGGGGGGCGATCCGATCCAGCTGCTGGGCATGCTTGGCGGGGGAGGCGCTGCACCGTCAACCAACCAGCAGACCCGGACCCCGTCCTCCATGCCCGCATCCGACGAAAATGCCCGATTCGTATCGGCGGTGCTGGGATTCACGGAAGATACATGGTCCGAACTGTTCCAGCGCGCCGGCATGACTTACGAACGCCCTAAGCTGGTTCTCTACAACGGCTCGACGCCGACCGCTTGCGGGTTCGGATCCGCCGCATCCGGACCGTTTTACTGTCCGGGCGACCTTAAAGTGTACATCGACCTCGATTTTTTCAGCGAACTGCATCGACTCGGCGCGCCCGGAGACTTCGCCCAGGCATACGTGATTTCACACGAAGTGGCGCACCACGTGCAAAACCTTCTAGGCACCATGAATAAAGTCGATCGAATCCGCCGTAATTCAAGCAAAGCCGATGCAAACGCGCTTTCGGTCAGGCTCGAGCTGCAGGCGGATTGTTATGCCGGCGTCTGGGCGCATCATGCCCAAAAGGAATTCGACATACTGGAACGAGGCGACATCGAAGAGGGCCTTGATGCGGCGTCAGCGGTCGGAGACGATCGTCTTCAGCGCATGTCGGGCCGCGGAGTCCACCCGGAATCGTTTACCCACGGAACTTCCCGACAGCGCGCGGACTGGTTTCGCAACGGTCTGAAGAATGGAAGCGTCGAGGCTTGCAACACCTTCGGATAGACCAGTTCAACCTCAAAGCTACTTTTAAGGGCACTCTGATTAATTCAGAATTTCGTCATTGCGAACGAAGTGAAGCAATCCAGCACCGGTGTCCTACAATAACTTCTGGATTGCCGCGTCCTGCCACGCTTCACTCGCAGCTTCGGCGCGCTCCTCGCAATGACTGAATTAGTCAGAGCTTCCGTAAGTTAAGGAATCCCTGGTTTATTGCGGCGAGGGCGCCGCTGCTGCTGTAGGAGCCGCGCCTCGCGCCGAGGCCGAGGGTTTGGAATTATACGACTGCCGATTATTCGGAGTTTCCTTGACTCATTTCTTTCTGCGAAGTTCGGCTATTACCGATTCCGCGGCCTGTGAAAAATCATCGAGTGGTCTGCCGCCGCAATATTCCAACGCGGCATCCATCAATGTATCCGATGAATAGTTCTTGCTCAGCTTGGTCTCCCGCTCGTAGTTGTAGCGTGTGACGTAGCCTGCAAGCCAGGCGCCGTATACTATTCTGGCCTGTTCGTTCTGCTGGACCTGTCGCTTGACGGTGGCGCAGGCCGTGCCCCCTTCGCCGCGTACCAGGTAGGTGGATGAACAGCCGGCAATGAACAGCGAAAGCGACACCAGGACCATGGTTTTCATTTGTTAACTCCCCAACCGCCTATTTCAGGAGGGTCTTAGGCAGCCGGCCTGCTGCCAGCGTGTGGCTCTTCGTTTTGTCTCGGCCACCTCTGACGCGTCCATCGTGGACTCAAGGCTCTCTCGACGGGAGAACGCCTGGTCATCACCCTGGGATGCGGCGGCGGTGTACCAGAAATACGCGGCGCCCCTGTTCGACAGCGAACCTTTGCTGGCGCTGCTTCCCTCTGGAGCGGCCTGGTCCTCATACAACCTGGCCAGCCTCATCTGGGCGGGTACGTGACCTTCCTTCGCGGCAAGGCACAGCCAGTATATCGCCTCCAGCGTATTCGGGAATGTGGCATCGGCGTATTTCTCTCCCAACTGATATCGGGCGTCGACATCTCCGGACTGCGCTCTTAGTCTGAGTTCGGACTTCGTCTCGCCCTTGTTGGTTGTGCTGCACGCGCCGACAGCGGTTGCGGCGGCGAGCGACATAATGAGAAACATCTTCGGGATAGGCATCTGGGAAACATCTCTTTCTGAAAGGAACATCTCAGTTGGAATTGTAACCCATTCACAACGGAAGTATGAAGCACCTTGCTTCACGGACTTTAGCAAGTGCTAGCCGCTGGAACCCGTTTTTTTGTCGGCGATGGACCACGTGAACCATAGGATTGCCGCCCACGTTATACTGAGAAAAAGGAACAGATACCGGCTGACGAATATGGTATGGATCTGTGAGTGATTCGCCATGATCAGATAACGGGCGATAACGACAGACCCAATGAGTCCGAACGCCAGCAGATCGGATATCGGGCCGGCTGCCCGATGCCGCAAAGCCGCCCAGGCTGCCAGAAAGACCACCACCAGCCATCCCCACGTGCCGCTGAACTTGAGAAACTCCGCCGCTGCACGCCAGTCGAGCACCGCGAAATAGTAGCGTTTGAACTGTGTTTCCAGTGCTACCAAAGGAGAGATCGCGCTACCTTGATGATCGCCGTGCATGCGATGGTTGATTTCTCCGATGAATATATCCCAAACCGATCCCGCATCGAAGTAGATGAAGCTAATGAACTGTTTGAACACCAGGGAGAGGAACATGCTCGTCACGAACATCGCCGGCAACAGCAGTGCATGCATCCATCTCCTGTGCATCGCCAACTGCGCGTACGTATGAAAATAGGCACAGAACAGGATCAGCCCGATACCCAGCATCAGGGATCCATCGACCTGGTAGAAAAATGCCAGGACGCTTCCCATGGCGGTTATCCAAAGCCGCTGAAAGCGTCCACCGGCGCCGGGAGGCACAAAGGCCAGACCGACGGCGGTGAGCAGAGCCACCAGATAGGGCATCGAATGGGTTATACCGCCGAACACGGTCACACCCGATGCAAATATTCCCGCAATTGCCACCGGCGCGAATGCGATCCCGGTTTTCTTGTCGTGGTAGAACAAAGCGAATGCCAGCAGGCAATACGCCACATAGGTGATCTGCTTGATCAGAATATTGATCTGGAAGAAATCGAGCTTCGGCAATGCGAACAAAAGCGCCGTTTTTGCACCGTGCCACAGCCGGATCTTGTGCTTGGCTTTCAGCTGCTCGTCAGCCACTTCATTGAACGCAATCTGCTTGACCACTACGCACAGATTACTGTGGTCACGACCGTTGATATCCAGATACCCGGGGACGATGGCATTTTTGATCGGATCAGGATCCCGATACAGCGCGTGCATATAAGTCATGCAGTCGGTGATTTGATCGATGCCGATGAGTGAATATATCGACGGCAAGCCGTATCTGAACAAGGGATACTTGTCCGTGGTAATGTTGTGCCGTTTTGTCGCCTTGACAATACGGTGCTTGACCCAGTCTGGAGGGACCGTGTCCCCGACAAAGTTGAGTGCGACGAATGAAAAATTGACCAGAAGAAATACCAGTATGATCAAAAGTGCTGGTCTAATTGTAGGGGAGTTCAAAAGGGTTTCTTCACGGCAGGAGTGGGCAAGTGAAACTGTCGACCTGCGTATTGTACCCGGGCGGGTGATTCGTGCCGAGGCTCGATTCCCAGCATAGACCCCATGGGTTTAGAATTCACTGCCCTGACACCGCTATCCGATTCAGAACCATTCATATGCCCGCCCGCACCATAGCCCCCTTGGCCGACCGCATGCGGCCGCAGTCCATCGCTCAGTTTTATGGGCAGCAGCACCTGCTGGAAGCGGGAAAACCTTTGCGCAGCGCGATCGACGGCGGCGTTCTGCATTCGATGATCCTGTGGGGTCCACCCGGCACCGGTAAGACAACGCTCGCGAGACTTCTCGCGCAGCGCGTGGACGCGCTTTTCCTCAGCCTGTCCGCGGTCCTGTCCGGCGTCAAAGACATTCGCGACGCCATCGAACAGGCCAGGATGCATCGGCAGCAGCTCGGGCAGCCCACGGTGCTCTTCGTCGATGAAGTCCACCGCTTCAACAAGTCGCAACAGGATGCCTTTCTGCCCCACGTCGAACAGGGGACAGTCACGTTTATGGGAGCTACGACGGAAAATCCGTCATTCCAGCTCAACAATGCGCTGTTATCGCGAGCACGCGTCTACGTTCTCAAAAGTCTGGATCAAAACAGTATTCGTAAAGTTGTAGACAGTGCGCTTGCCGATGTTCGAGGTTACGGCGGGCATAAAGTCAATCTGCCCGAAAGGTATCGTGATCGGATTGCGGCGGCAGCGGACGGAGATGCCCGGCGTGCACTGAATCTCCTGGAGATTGCCTTTGACCTGGCCGAAACCTCGGACGGCGAGGTTGTAATAGATCAGAGTGTAATTGAGAACGTTTTGACCGAGGGTCTGAGAAGGTTCGACCACTCCGGTGACGTCTTCTACGACCAGATCTCGGCGCTGCACAAATCCGTGCGCGGATCAAATCCCGACGCCGCGCTTTACTGGTTCGTACGCATGCTGGACGGCGGCTGCGATCCGGTCTACATACTCCGCCGCGTTGCGCGCATGGCATCTGAAGACATCGGTAACGCGGACCCTCGCGCACTGACCCTCGCGCTCGACGCTTGGAACACCTATGACAGGCTGGGCACTCCCGAAGGCGAACTGGCCATTGCCCAGGCCATTATCTATCTGTCTTGTGCCGCCAAGAGCAACGCCGTGTACAGGGCATACAACGAGGCAGTCGCGGATGTAAAGAAGCAAGGCTCGCTGGGAGTGCCGCTCCATCTGCGCAACGCCCCCACCTGGTTGATGAAAAAACTGGATCACGGCAAACACTATCGCTACGCGCACGACGAACCCGACGCATACGCGGCCGGTGAGAGTTATTTCCCGGACGACATGGCCGAACCCGGTTACTATCGGCCGGTGCCCCGCGGCCTGGAACAGAAAATCGCTGAGAAGCTCGCCTACCTGAGGTCGCTGGATAAGAAAGCACGCGAATAGTAAACCGGTAAACCGGGTCAGAATCGGTAAACCGGGTCAG
>JAHEIO010000024.1:0-33705 GCA_024639325.1 Gammaproteobacteria bacterium | reverse complement strand
CCGGTGCCCCGCGGCCTGGAACAGAAAATCGCTGAGAAGCTCGCCTACCTGAGGTCGCTGGATAAGAAAGCACGCGAATAGTAAACCGGTAAACCGGGTCAGAATCGGTAAACCGGGTCAGAGAACAATTTTTTCTAATATTCCAAGACTGTTCGCTAATTCAGTTTATTCCTTGGTCGGCCGGCTTGGCCAAGGCGCGTTCGCCGATGGGTCATGGACTCGACATTGTCTTTGAAACGATCGTTACCCAGCGCTAACTCATGGTTCACGGTGTGCCGGATTTCTTGAAGCTGATCGGAATCGAGGGGTGTGCCAAACAGCGCGCGATATGTTCGAAATCTTGTTTTCGCCTCTGCAGCGAGGCCTAAATACAAGGCATGGGGCGTAATAAGCGGATCCGGCTCGCCCTTGCCGTTAGAGCGATAACTGGACCACGGATAATCTGCCGGATCCGTAACCATGCCCGCGCGCACGGGATTCATCTCGATATAGCGATACAAACTCAGGAGGTACCCGTCCGCCTCCACCAGGCCGGCCCTGTACCGGCCTTCCCACAAGGTGCCCGTGCGTAGATAGGCCTGGTTAACGTAACGCACATAGCGACACCCCAGCGACTGCATGACTTGGGAAATACTATGCTCCGCGTGTGGCGTCAGCAACAGATGTACGTGGTTGGTCATCAACACGTACGCATGCACCGAACACCCAAACCGGACGCAGGCCTTGCCAAGGCTATCCAGGTAAAAACGAAAATCCGCCGCTTCAAAGAAGCACGGTTCGCGGTTGTTACCGCGCTGAATGACGTGCTGGGGATAACCAGGTAGGTGAAAGCGTGGCTTCCTAGGCATATGCAACTCCCTTGCATGATGAATTCCATTATTTGAGCATGCTTATATTACCAACAATTGTTCTCTGACCCCGATTACCCGGATCGACGGGCACCAACCGGGCCAGCAATAATGATACAACCGCCATCGCGGCACCGGCCAGGAAAACAACGGCAGGGGAGTGCAGCCAGATAAAGCCGAACGTGATGGGAATAACGACCGCGGCAATGTGATTGATGGTAAAGGACACGCCCGAGGTGGATGCCATATCCGCGGGATCGGCAATTTTCTGGAAATAGCTTTTTATGCCTATAGCCATGGCAAACAGCACATGGTCGAGAACATATAGCAGTGCCGCAATCCATGCCACTTCTACGATGGCGTAGGCGATGAAAATAACGATCAGTCCGAGATACTCCAAGGTCAACGCGAGACGCTCTCCGAAGCGGACAATGAAACGACCGATTTTAGGGGCCAGCAGTGCATTGATGATGTGGTTGATGAGAAACAGGAGCGCGATATCCGCCGCCGAGAAACCGAATTTCTCCACCATCAGGAACCCGGCGAACACGATGAATATCTGCCTGCGCGCGCCGCTCATAAATGTAAGCGCGTAGTAAAGCCAGTAGCGCCTGCGGAGAAACAGATGTTTGCGCTGCGGCACGCTGTGTGAAAAGTGGGGGAACATCAACCAGGCCCCGAGAGCAATCAATAACGCGATGCCTCCTGCCGCCAGGTACATCCACTTGAATTCGATGTCGAGATATTCCGTTCCCAGCCAGATGCTGCCGAAAGCAATCAACGCCGCAATGGACGAAGCGGATGACTGCCGCCCCATGACCACTGGAGAGCGGCCCTTGTCTATCCATTGCAGTGTGAGCGATTGCTGCAACGTATAATAGTAGTGGAATCCGACGGACATCAGTACGGTGGTGAAATACAGACCATACTCGCTGGGCATGAATCCCGTCATGGCGACACCGATGCCCAGCAGACAAACCGCCAGCAGGGCAAACACCTGCTCCCTTATGACCAGCAGAAGGAAGACCGCCGTGAAAGCCAGGAATCCGGGCACCTCGCGCAGACTTTGCAGGATCCCGATCTCCCTTCCCGTAAACGCCGCCTGCTCTACGGCAAAGTTGTTGAGCAGGGCATGCCAGACGGAAAACGACAGCGAAGACCCGATCGCGAGGAAGATCAAAAGGTATTCGGGGGTCCTGAAGCGTGCCGGCACGGATTTTATTCCTGCAAAACCGCGAAGTCTAACAGCTATTTCGATTACTAAGGTCCGGACGTGACGCGCATTGAGCAGATCGAGAACGACCTCGTTCAATGCGGATTGCTGCGTGCCTCGGGATCCAGCGTGACGCCGATGTCGGGCGGCGTGTCATCGGACATCTATTTGATCGACGACGGCAAGCGCAGGATCGTGGTCAAGCAGGCCCTCGACAGGCTGAAGGTCAAAGACGACTGGCAGGTGGATGTGTCGCGCAATGTTACGGAACAGCGGTTCATCCGTCACGTATCGGGTTTCCTTCCTCGGTCCATGCCGCGGATTCTGCACTGCAACGCGGAACTCAACTACTTCGCCATGGAATACCTCGCGCACAGCAAAAACTGGAAGTCAATGCTGATGGCGGGCGATGTGGATTCCGATCTGGCGCGGCAGGCCGGCGGCATGCTGGGTACGATTCATCGGAAAACCTGGGGCGACCCATCGCTGAAGCGGCAGTTCGACACGACCCGGTCCTTTCACGCGCTGCGCACCGAGCCCTACCTGTTGACGACCGCCGCACGGCACCCGCCGCTCAGCAAACAGATCAAAGACGAGGCAAGGCGGCTGGAGGAAACCCGCCGGTGTTTGATACACGGGGACTTCAGCCCCAAGAACATCATGATTGGCTCGGACGCCATGGTGCTGCTCGATTGTGAAGTGGCCTGGTTTGGTGAACCCGCGTTCGACGCGGCTTTCCTGTTCAATCACTTCCTGCTCAAAACCCTTTTGGATCGTGGCAACTATCACCGCTACCTGTCGCTGGTACCCGCGGGCTGGGATAGCTACCGCGCCTGTTTCCCAAAAATCGAACCGGATATGGAACAGCGCACGGGACGTTTGTTGCTGATGTTGATGCTGGCCCGCGTAGATGGAAAGTCTCCCGTAGAGTACCTTGAAGACGACTTGTCGAGGCAGGTTGTACGTGACTTCGTCTACTCGCTGCTGCCGCGGCGGATATTTGCAGTGGACGAAATCTGCAGCCTTTGGGCGCAACGAATAGACGCCATGGAGCAGGGTACGACACCATGAAAATCAAGCGTGTTGAGGCATTCCAGATATACGATTCCCGCGGCAAACCAACCGTGGAGTGCACCGTCACGATGGAAAACGGTGCGGTGGGCTCGGGACTTGTGCCCTCCGGGGCGTCCACCGGGCGCACCGAGGCGCTCGAACTCCGTGATCGCGATCCGCGGCGGCTGAGGGGGGATGCCGTGTTCTCGGCGGTGCGCAATATAGAAGGCGAAATCGCACCCGTTGTCGAGGGCATGGACGTGTTCGACCAGGAAGCCGTAGACCATACGATGTGTGACCTCGACGGGACCATGAACAAATCCCGGCTGGGTGGCAATGCAATCCTGGCGGTATCGATGGCTGTGGCCAAAGCAGCAGCCGCGGTTGATCGGGTGCCACTGTTCCATTATCTGGGTGGCGGTCGCGAGTACCTGATGCCGATGCCGCAGATCCAGCTGTTTGGTGGAGGAGCCCACAGCGCATGGCGAACGGATATCCAGGACTTTCTTGTCATCCCCGTCGGTGCAGAAGATTTTCCACAGAGTCTCGAGATCACTCACAACGTATACCATGCCGCCGGAGATTGGATGCGGGAACATAAGAAGTATTTCGGCGTCGCCGATGAGGGCGGATACTGGCCGGAATTCGACAGTCACACCCAGGTGCTCGACGCGGTCATGAAGTGCATTGAACTTGCCGGTTATACGCCTGGTAAAGACGTGGCAATCGCGCTGGATGTCGCGGCCAGTGAGCTATATGACGGTGCGTTATATCGATTCGGCCTGGAAGGCCGTGCGTTGAGCCGTGACGAACTCCTCGGCTTGTTCACGGCATGGTGCGCCAACTATCCCATCGTGTCACTGGAAGACCCATTCTCGGACCAGGACCCGGACGGCTGGGCGTCGATTCGATCCGAACTGGGGGAACGTATTCAACTCATTGGTGACGACCTGTTTACAACCAACATCCATCTGATCGAGAAAGGCGTAGAGAGCAACCTGGCCAATGCGGTGTTGATCAAACCCAATCAGATCGGAACCCTGACCGAGACCCTGGCTGCGATCCGACTGACCCAGGCGTCAAGCTGGCGTCCCGTGGTGTCGGCGCGCTCGGGTGAGACCGAGGACACGCTTATATCGCATCTTGCGGTGGCGACGAATGCGGGGCAGATCAAGGTAGGCTCGTTTGCCCGCAGCGAACGCATGGCCAAGTGGAATGAACTCCTGCGCATCGAGCGTTGTCTCAGCAAGAAGAATGCAGTGTTTGCGGGGAGAAAGATCGTGCAACCGCGGTAATGGGCCGGATTCCTGCCCCAGGTCGACCATTTGTGTCTTTTGAACGGATACGGGTTTTATCTCTGTCAAACATATGTTATGCCATACTTGCAAATATCGCGATCAATCGAGGATCACACGATGTTGAGCCATATCAACCGCATTGCAGCTGATTTTCAGAAAGAACACGGTTATCCGCCCAATACGTTGTTTCTCAACAGACAGCACCTGGCGCGGCTGAAAATCGAGTTTGCCGGAGTCAATATAGAAAAAATGCTGGAAGTGCTCGGCATGGACATCCGTTTGGAGCAGGAAAGCAGCCATCCGCACGTCGGCTGGTACGACCACGGCGACCGGGAAGTCGGCTAACCCGCATATTGCGGCAGAGCGGCCAGGTTAGTTATGGCCAAATCCCCGAATTCCGCCAAACTAGACGAGGTTGTCGCGAACGCGCGACGACAGGCCGACCAGCGAATGAGCGGTTACCGCGAACAGTCGTTGCGCTTGTTCCCCTGGATCTGTGCACGATGCGGTCGGGAATTCGACCGCAAGAATCTGCATGAACTGACGGTCCACCACAAGGACCACGATCACGACAACAATCCCCCGGACGGCAGCAACTGGGAAAACCTCTGCCTCTACTGTCACGACTGGGAGCACCAGAAATACACCGAGCACATTCGTGGAGACGGCGCCTGGTTCGGCGTTACGGCAAAAGAACCGGCGGCAGCGACGCACAAGCCCTTTTCCGATCTAAGGGATTTACTACAAAAAAAATAAGAATCCGGTTTCCGGCAACGCGGCATTTCAGCTGACGAATCGTTGGGCACTATAGGGCGTCAGATCTATCGAGGTTTTTCTCGACGTCACCAGGTCAGCGACCAGCATCCCGGTCGCACCTCCGAGTGTCAGACCGATGTGCTGGTGCCCAAAGGCAAAGATGACTCTGTCGGAGCGATGCGACCGACCGATCACGGGCAACGCGTCAGGAAACGTCGGGCGGAATCCCAGCCAGGTGTCATCGGGTTGGCCGATGTCTCCGAACATCTGTCGAGCCCTGCGGCGAAGGTATTCGATCCTGCCCGGATTCGGTTCCGCCTCCAGGCCGGCGAGTTCCACCGTGCCGGCCAGCCTCAGACCCTGCGCCATGGGCACCGCATAGAACCCACCCTCAGCCCAGGCCACCGGTTGGCGGACGAGATGGCCGTGATCCCCGTACAGGATGTGGTAGCCACGCTCCGTATCCAGCGGCAGGTCTTCCGCGCCCGACCCCGCAATCGACCGTGACCAGGCCCCGGCGGCAACGACGAGCCGCCTGCAGGTTATTCTAGAGCCATTGTCGAGGACCACGGTCACAGCATCTACACTGGGAGCTATCTCGGTGACACCCAATTGCATGAACTGACCACCGTCCGCTACGAACCGGTCGACGTAAGCCTGCACCAAACCCTGGGGGTCACGCACTACCCGGGTTTTTTCGAACGACAACGCGCGATGCACCGGCATTCGGACATTGGGTTCGAGTTCCCGAAACTCCGCGGCGTTCAACTCCACGATGTCCGCGCCGTGTCGTCGTCGTGTTTCCGTGTCCGATCGGGCCGACTCATAACCGCGCTCACTCGTGTATATGTATACCAGGCCGCGACGGTCTGAGAAAAAGCCTTGCGCATCGCTGCGAGTAATCAACGGGTCGATGCCCGCATCGGTCAAGGCCAACAGCTTGCCAAGGTGACTGCTTGTGCTTTCCACGCGCCGCCTGGTGCAGTTGCGCAGGAATGCCGCCTGCCAGGTCGGATGGGTCAAGGCGTACCACCAATCGATGCGCAGTGGACTGTCCCCGCTGAAAAGCAGACCGGGCAGGCGGGGAAAAATATCCGGCGAATTGATCGGTACGCAGGCGTAACTGGCAATGGTACAGGCGTTGCCATAGGACGCCCCGCTGCCGGGAATTTGTCGATCAAGAAGCAGGACTTCGTGGCCGTCGGCCTGTGTCCACAAAGCCGTCGAAGCCCCGACAATTCCCGCGCCGATCACGGCAACGTCATATTCCCTTGAGCCAGTCATTAATCAAAGGTTCCTTAGCCTGAACTATTCGAGAAAGATGGCACTGAAGATGAATCCGGGCGACCTTTCCGAGACCATCGCCAGCAGGGATGCTGGCGCTGAGCCTACAAGGATGTATTCGCGGCGTGTCTCGGAAAGGTCGCCCGGATTCATGCTGATACTTGAAATTGCGGGATCGCAATGGAGCAAGATCTCTATTGTTCGGCAATGACGGTTTTCTGCAAGCGCCGGCGCCGGCGCTGTTCCAGAGGGGCAACCAACACGCCCATCAGGGGCGGTACCAGGATCAACGTGAGTATGGCCGACAAGGACAAACCTCCCACGACCACAGAACCGAGGCCGCGATAGAGCTCCGAACCGGCGCCTGGGAACAGCACCAGGGGCAGCATGCCGAAGACGCTAGTCAGGGTGGACATGAATATCGGCCGGATACGGTTCTGGGTCGCGGTGATGATTGCGGCACCAGCATCCATGTGATCTTCACGAAAGTGGTGCAGCGCTTGATGGACGAGCAGAATCGCATTGTTGACGACTATGCCGATGAGGATGACGAAACCAAGCAGGGTGAGCATGTCGAGTGGCTGAAACGTGTACATGTTCAGAACAACGAGCCCGCCAACGCCGCCGGCGGCGGCCACCGGAACGGACAGCAGAATGATCAGCGGATAAATAAAGCTCTCGAACAGAATCGCCATCACCAGATAAACAATCACCATCGCCAGGCCCAGATTGATCACCATGGCATCCCAGGTCTGGTTGAGCTGGTCGGCGGTGCCGGAAATGAGCAGCTTCACACCCGGAGGCAGTCCTTCCTCGATGAGCGGCTGCATAACCGATTCGCGCACGGTATCCAGTGCAGCCTCCAGTGGTGTGCCGGGAGCGGGCCGTATCTCGATGGTAATCGTTCGCTGCCGCTCGCGATGCCGCAATTCGGTGGGCCCTGAAGTCATGATGATGTTGGAGAGAGTGCTTGCCGGGACGATGCGGCCCGCGGACGTTATCACCGGCAGACTCCCGATTCCCTGGGTCTCGGTGACCGCATCCTGCCTGCCTCGCAGTACCAGATCCAGGCGTTCGCTCCCTACCGTGACTTCGGCAACTCGCAGCCCATCATTGAATGCATCTACGGTTTCTCCCAATTCACGCGCTGTTACGCCGTTGTCCGCCAGCCGGATTCGGTCGGGCTCCACGCGTATCTCCGGTGCCCCCAGCTCGAGGCCCGGATTGGGCCGCAGCTGATTGCCCTCGGTCAGTGGAAACTCACGTGCGATTTTGCCCATCGAGCGAAGCGCTATGCCCAGCAGTTGCTCAATATCCGGCCCGGAGATATCGAGCTCGATCTTACGCCCGCCGCCGATGCCCCGACCGAAGATCGACGGTTGATTGATGAAGCCAAAGGTCCCGGGTTCGCTGAATACCGGCCCTTCCAGAATTGGAATCAACTCACCCGCTCGCTGCGGATCGGTGGCGATGGCACCCAGGAAAGTAGTGGCGCGGGTGGCTACATAGAAAAATCGCTCGATCTTGGGCGGTCCCCCAGGGTCGGACTCTGGACCGGTTTCTATCGCCCAGTACGGTCGTGTCGCTTGTTCGATGCCCGATGCGATTTCGGCGGTGGTCTCCAGGTTGTACCCCGGCGGCGGTATGATGATCCCGAACACGAGGTTTCGATTCCCCTCGGGCAGATATTCCAGCTTCGGTAAATACATCCACGCCAGCGCGCCGGCGACAAGGGTGACCACCGACACCAGCACCAGCGCAAGAACCCGGTTCGCGACGACTGCGCGCGTGTAGCCGGCCGCCATTTTGCTAAATGCTTCTCCAAATTGGTCAACGACGGGGACGCGCAGGCGTCGAATCGACTTCTCCTCGCCTGCCGCGCCGGAAAACTCGAACAGCCGCTGTGAAATGGCCGGAATGACGGTGGTGGAAACCAGAAGCGAAAGCATCACCGATACCGAAATGGCCACCGCAATATCCCGAAACAACTGCCCGGCCTCGAGTTCCATGACGAGAATCGGGATGAACACCATCACCGTCGTCAGGGCCGACACCAGCACCGCCCCCCAGACCTGCCGCGCACCCTCGTAGGCGGCCTGGGCGGCACTATGGCCCTGCTCCCTGAGCCTGTAGATGTTCTCCAGCACCACGATGGCCGCATCAACCACCATCCCGACCGCGAATGCTATGCCCGCCAGAGAGATGACGTTGATCGAGCGCCCCATCGCCGCCATGGCGACGAAGGCACCGATAACCGACACAGGAATGGCCACCGCGATCACCAGCGTCGCCCTCAAGGAGCGAAGAAAGAGCAGCAGGATCACTATCGCCAGCGAGCCGCCTATCCAGATATTTTGCCTGACCAAATCGATGGCCGAATTGATATACACGGTCTCATCGTAGACCTGTCGCAAAGTAATTCCGGAACCCGGGATCACGGTCTCATTGAGATCCAGGACGGCCTGGCGGATTCCCGACATGGTCTCGATCACGTTGGCGCCGGTCTGACGCTTGGCGCTCATCGCCAGCGAGTCCTCTCCCAGTAGCCGGATGTTTGCGGTGGGGTCCTTGAATCCGAAACGGACTTCCGCGATGTCACCAACCGTCACTCGGGCCAGTCCGCCGCCTGTGGTCCGGTCGTTGGATCGCACGACGACAGCGCGCACTGCCTGAAGGGAATTCAGCTCACCTTCCGCACGCACCACGTAGCGGCGCTTGCCCTCGTCCACATCGCCGGCGGACATGGAGGCGTTCGCCGCCCGAAGTGCGTTGGCAAGCGCGGGGATCGTCAGACGGTATTGGGCGAGCAGCTCAGGCTCCACCACGATCTCGATCTGACGCTCACCTCCGCCGTAGACATCCACCCGGCTGACCCCCGGTACGCGCTCGATACGCTCCTTGACGACATCCTCGACAAAATCGCCGTACTCGTGCACAGGGCGGTCGTTGCCTTTACTGCGATTCAATATGAACCAGGCAATGGCATTGTCTTCGCTGCCCGCTGTATCCAGCGTTGGTTGATCGACCTCGTCCGGATAGCTCGGCACACGATCGAGCCGGTTCGCCACCAGCAACAGCGCCCTATCCATATTGGCTCCAACGGAAAACTCGAGGGAAATCTGGCTGCGCCCGGGTTCCGCTCGTCCGGTAATGGTTTCCAGGCCCTCGAGGCCGGAGAACTGCTCTTCCTGACGATTGACGATTTCTCGCTCGACCTCTGCCGGCGCCGCACCGGGCCAGTAGGTGGTGACGGTGATGATCGGCCGATTGACGTCCGGGGCGAGCTGGATAGGAATGGTCCGAAGCGCAACCAGGCCGAACAGAACCGTCATCAGCACCGCAGATATCACCGCAATGGGACGGTGTATGGCGGTGTGGATCAGGTTCACGACGATCCCCTGTCTACTGACACCTTCGTATCCGGTCGCAAGCGTTCATTACCTCGCACCACGACCGGCTCTCCCTCCTTCAAACCGCCCAGGACTTCGAAACGGCTGCCCACCGCAACTCCCAGCTCGACCGGCCTGATCTCGGCAACATCGTCCACCACGACGTAGACCAACTCCTTGCCCTGACGCCTGATGATCCCATCCTTGTGAACGGACAACACGGAGCGTGGCGCGCCCACCGGGATGTTCAACGTCACACTTTGATCTACCGCCAGGCGTTTTGGCCTTTTCCTGAATTGAGGAATAAAACGCGTCGCCCGGGTCCGGGTCAGTTTGTCTTCCTGCGGAACAATGGCTCTTACCACGGCGCTGTGTTCACTGCCATCGTCAAGGACGATGAGAACACCGGTCCCCTCATCTAAGCCGGACAATCGGTCGAACGGGATATCAGCCTCGACTTCGAGGGATTCATCAGCGACGATCTCGGCCACGGTCTCGCCGGTTTTGACGAATGCGCCGGCCTCGGTGGAACGCGTTACGATCACACCGGCGTACGGCGCTCTGACCTTGGTATGTTCCAGGCTGAGCTCTACCATCTGCTTGCCGGCCGCGGCGGAATTTACCGCAGCCAGCGCCTCGTTCACCTTTGCCTCGGCAATGACTACTTTCTGTACGGCGTCGTCGACCACGGCCCTGGAAGTCACCGCCGTGTTCTTGATGCCTTTTAGTCGCTTCACTTCCTGGCGAGCGAGATCGAGCTCGGCCTTACGGGTCGTGAGCAGCGCCTGCGCTTCTCCGAGCCGCGCGTCGGCAATCGTGTGTTGAACCTCCAGCGCCGCGGTGTCGAGTTCGGCCACGACCTCGCCCCTGGTTACGCGATTTCCGATCTGCACGTGCACGGCGCTCACCGGACCGTCGATTCGCGCCGAGATGCTGCCGGCCTGTGTCGGCACCAGCCGACCGATCACCGGAACGGTCTGCGTCACGGGCTCGACCCGTACGGCGTCGACTCGAACCAGTGACACCTCTTCCATCTGCCCATTGGCCGAACCATGAAAGCCCAGCGTGCTGCAGAAAAGTAAAGACCATAAACTCAGATGATATGAATTTTTCACGTGTTTACAGCAAGTCGGTCGGCCCGCGCAGAATGATGGAGAGTATACCTGCTTGGTTGCACCAAGCCACTAAAGGGCTTACCCTTTCCACAATACCGTATTTTGGCCTTTCAAGGGATACCTATGAACGTCGAACAAGCCCGTTTCAACATGATAGAACAGCAGATCAGGCCGTGGGATGTCCTGGATTCGCGGGTGCTGGAACTGCTGTCCACGCTGCCTCGGGAAGAATTCGTTCCGGAGGATCAGCAGGCGCTGACGTTCGTCGATACCCATGTCTCGCTGGCCCATGGACAGGTGATGATGCAGCCCAAACAGGAGGCGAGATTGCTTCAGGAGTTGAACGTTGGGCCAAAGGATCGCGTGCTGGAAATTGGAACGGGCAGCGGATATATGACCGGGTTGCTGGCAAGCTTTGCCGCCGAAGTCGACAGCGTCGACATTTTTGCCGACTTTCTGGAATCAGCGCGGGCGAAGTTGCGGGCACGGGATTTCACCAATATCAGCTTCGCCGAGGGTGACGCTTCGCAAGGATGGGGCGGGAACGGTCCCTACGATGTCATCGTCCTGACCGGATCGATACCCGATTTGCCGCAGCGTTTTATCGACAATCTGAACCCACGCGGGCGACTGGCCGCCATTGTCGGCACGGAGCCCATCATGGAGGCGGTTCTGGTTATGAAGCTCGAAGACGGATCGATAAAAAGATCATCGTTGTTCGATACCAGTCTGCCGCCTTTGATCAATGCCATCCGTCCAACCCGGTTTGTTTTCTAGTCAGCACATCGCCGGCGAGTTGGCATAAATCAATCGCCGATCTTCACAGTCGATGATTATCAGATTCGGATTCTTGTTTGTCCTGTATTTCGTCGCGCTCGTGCGGACGGCGGGGGCAATCGACATCATCTCCATTTATGAACTCGCCCTGGCCAACGACGCCACGTTCGGCGCAGATGCCGCGGAGTATCGCGCGGAGCAGCAGGCGCCAACCACGGCCCGGAGCCTGCTGCTCCCCGCACTTTCCGCAGGCGCGGGGCTGGGCCGGGTCCGGGATGAAAGAACCGGGGGAAATAATTTCGCCGCCGGCGGCGACGTCGTCACTGACGGTTCGGCCACATATGGCAGCACCGACTACTACATCCAGTTCCGGCAATCGATATACGATCGCCGCAAGATACTGACCTACAGGCAGTCGAAAACAAGGGCGGCGGAATCCGATGTGGATTTTTCCATCGCACGTCAGGACCTGATAATACGAACCGTTGACAGATATTTTGCCGTACTGGCGGCCAGGGACAATATTGACCTGACGGTGGCAAACCGGAAAGCGCTTCAGCGACAACTGGAACTGGCGGAAGAACGCCTGCAGGTCGGACTGGGAACGACCACTGACCTGTTCGAGGCCCAGGCCAGATTCAGCCTGGCGGAGGCAGAAGAAATCGAGGCATACAATCTTCTCGAAAATGCGCGCCAGTCACTGGCGGAACTGATCGGCCAGGTACCGCCCAGCGCACTGGTAAGGCTCAAACCCGATGCACCACTTATCTCTCCGCAGCCAAACGATATCGATACCTGGGTACAACGGGCAATCGCCAACAATTTGGAACTGGCGGCCAGCAAAAGAACCGAGGAAATCGCGCTGCAGGAGATAGAAAGAGAAAAGGCCGGTCATCTGCCGGTTCTGGATTTCGTAGTGAACCATAATGTTATCGATGATGACGGCAGTATTTCAGGACCCGCGTTTCGCACCGAGGGTACGGATGCGATGGTGCAGTTGACACTGCCGATTCTCGAAGGTGGTGTGGTTGTGTCCAGAACGAAGGAAGCGGGATTCCGATACCAGGCGGCCCAGGAAAGAACCGAAAGCGCCCGCCGCTCGGCCGAACAGATCGCGCGCTCCGCTTTTTTGAACACAATCACCAGGATCAGGCAGGTCGAGGCGCTGGACAAGGCGGTGCTGGCAAGTGAAAGCGCCGTGGAGGCCAAGCAGGAGGGATTCGACGCGGGCTTGAATACCAACATCGATGTGCTCGATGCACAACGCGATCTGTTCAGGGCGCAGCGCGACCATCTCAGGAGTCGATACGATTACATTCTTAACCGGTTGGCTCTGGAAGCGGTCGTGGGAGATCTGCGCAGAGACGACATCGTACAGGTAAACAGCTGGTTGCAATGAAAGACGCCAACCTGGAAACCTCCACACAGGCCGAAACCGCTTTTTATGCCGCGTTCGAAAGTGCGGACCTCGAAGCAATGATGGCGGTGTGGTCCACGGATGACAACATCGTCTGCATACATCCCCACGGGCCACGATTGACCGGTCCCGTGGAAATTCGCGACAGCTGGCGGCAAATCATGGCCAATTCGCCGCGCATGTGCTTCAGAGTAGATGAATTGAACTTGGTTAGAAGTGAGGGGCTTGCTATACACTTCGTCAACGAACATATCCATGTCGGCTCTAGCGTGGCTCAGGAATTTACCATCTTGGCCACCAACGTTTACCGGCGCACCAGCGAAGGCTGGCGAATAATTCTCCACCACGCATCACCGACTCCGGAATCGATCCGTAACATCATCGACTCTAGCGAAACCGATAGCAGCGGGGACTTTACCGTACACTAGTGCGCCCCGTCGCTGACTTGTTCGGCTTTGCGTCGGCTTGGTCATCGCTCGGGATGCTGGTGCTGGATGAATTCTGAAAACAAAGACATGGTTTTTTGCAATGCCCCCTTGTTCTCCTCGATCAACTTGCGACCGGCTTCACCCGTTCTGAAACGCCGGTTTGGATCAGCCAGGAAACCATCGACTGCGCCCATAAGTTCCTCTGCATTGTCGACCTGGGCCCCGGCTTTTCTCTCCAATACGAGCTGGCTGATCTCCAAAAAATTGAACATATAACGCCCAAAAACGACCGGGACGCCAAGGGCACAAGGCTCCAGCACATTGTGGCCGCCGTGACGAATCATGCTTCCGCCGACCAACGCAACATCTGAAGCCGCGTAAAGCAGAGTCAGTTCACCCATGCTGTCGCCGACATAGATGTCCGTGTCCGATATGTCCAATCTCGACTCGCTTCGGCACACCACATTGAAGCCGCTCTTTCGCGCAAGCCTCGTGACAACGGCAAAACGCTCGGGATGCCTTGGGACGAGCACCAGGATCAGATCGGTATGATTCTCCTTGAGCTTGCGGTAAACCTCCAGAACAATTTCCTCCTCGCCTTCGTGGGTGCTGCCTGCAATCCATACCCGACGTTCCTGACCCCACTCACGGCGCAGGACCTGTGCAACCTCGTTCAGACTGGCCGGAATGCGGACCTCGAACTTTATACTGCCGGTGATCTTTATTGCCGCGGCCGGTGTTCCGAGTTCCTGCAGGTATCTCGAATCTCGGGGGCTTTGCACCGCGAATCTGGAAACTTTTCTCAGAACGGCGCCGATGAATCCGCTCACTTTGCTGTATTTACGAAAGGAACGTTCCGACAGCCTAAGGTTGGCGAACAGGACCGGAATACCCCTGGAGCTGCATTTTAAAATAATGTTGGGCCAGATTTCGGTTTCCATGATGATCAAGGTCCTCGGCCGCACGGTATCCAAAAACCGGTTCACGGACCCGGGATAATCATAGGGAGCGTAGCAGTGCATGACGCTGGTACCGAACAATCTCCTGACCTCGTCCGACCCGGTGGGAGTCATGGTCGTCACCAGGATGTTCCGCCCATCGCCGGACAACAGTGTCTGTATGAGAGGAGCGGCCGCCCTCGCTTCGCCTACGGAAACGGCATGAACCCAGACATCGGCGGATTTATCGACGACGACCCACCCGAAGCGCTCCCTCCATCGGCTCCAGTAGTCCCGATTCTTGTAGCCACGGATGAGCAACCGCAAAAGAATAATTGGCAGAAACAGGTACAGAAATGGCGTATAAATGTAATTCACTTCGCCAGCCAGTCGCGCGCACCCAGAAATCTCTCGTAAAGCTCCGCTTCCGGGCTCTCGGCGCCGGGCTGGTAGTTGTAGCGCCATGACACCCGCGGCGGCATGGACATCAAAATCGATTCGACCCGGCCACCGGACTGCAGGCCGAACAGAGTACCGCGATCGTAGACGAGGTTGAATTCAACATAGCGGCCCCTGCGATAGAGCTGCCATTCCCGTTGCCTTTCACCGTAGGGGGTGTTTTTCCTTTTGTTGATGATGGGAACGTACGCCCGCAGATAACCGTTGCCGACGCTGCGAAGAAAACTGAAACACTGCCGAAACCCCCACTCATTCAAGTCATCGAAAAACAGCCCGCCCACTCCACGGGTTTCATTCCTGTGCTTGAGAAAAAAATATTCATCACACCATTTCTTGAATCGCGGGTAGACTTCAACTCCAAAATCCCTGCAGACCTCGTGTGCGGTGGCATGCCAGTGCTCAACATCCTCCTCGAATGCATAGTACGGCGTGAGGTCGAAACCGCCACCGAACCACCAAACCGGGGAGGGGTTGTCCAGACCGCTCACCAGGCAGCGCACATTCATATGTGAAGTCGGCACATAGGGATTCCGGGGATGGATCACCAGGGATACACCCTGGGCCCGGAACCCCTGGCCACTCAATTCCGGGCGCCGAGCCGTGGCAGCGTCGGGCAATCTGGATCCCCTGATACTGGAGTAATTCACACCTCCCTTTTCGATCACCTCGCCGTCAGTGAGGACCCGGGTGATGCCGCCGCCGCCCTCCGAATGCGTCCATCGTTCCTCCATGAACCTGCCACCCCCGTCTTCGGCCTCGAGAGCCCGGCAAATGTCGATCTGCAGCGATTGCAGGTAGTCGTCAACGCCCTCGACATCCGGAAGGTCTTGCACTAGCCGCTCCTAGTGACCCGATCGGTGATGACGTCCCTGATTTCACTGGGGCTTGCACGCCCTCCCAGGTTACCCGAAAGTATGAAGTCTACGTTATCGCCAAACTCACGGTATACGGCCTTGGCCGATTTCGCCGGTGGTCGTCCATGTCTGTTGGCGCTGGTGGAAACGAGTGCGATCCCGGCGTGATTGCACAGGGCGGCAGAACCCCTGTGGGCGGTAACTCGAACAGCGATGGCTGAATTTCGCCCGGTCAACAATCTGGATACTCCGGGGCGCACGGGCATCAGCCAGGTTACGGGCCCGGGCCATGAAATAGCCGCCTTACGCAACTGCTGCGCGTCGCAATCTATGTACCGCAACAATTGCGGCAGTTTTGCTGAAATGAGGATGAGGCCGTGCTGCCATCGTCGCCGTTTGATATGAAGCAAGCGACGCACGGCGTCATGTTGCCGGGGATCGCACCCCAGCCCGTAGCATGACTCCGTCGGGTAAGCCACGATCCCGCCGGACTTGATGACTTCAGCAGCTGTTTTTAGATCGTTGGTATCCACACTGGCGGGGCATGCAGGCTGAGGGTCGCGCTTTGCGCGCTATAGATTCTGCTGCAGTGCCCTGTCCTTTGCGAGGACCTGATTTGCATTTTCTTCCCGGTCCAGTAGCAGATTCCGGGCGATGCGTTCATCGGAAACACCGATGATCTGTGCCGCCAGATAAGCCGCATTCCTTGCGCCCGCCTTGCCTATCGCGACGCAGGCAACCGGGACGCCACCGGGCATCTGCACCGTGGACAGAAGTGAATCCTGGCCCCGCAACGGGCCAGCATCCATGGGCACACCGATCACCGGTTTCAGCGTCAACGCAGCCACCGCGCCGGCGAGATGCGCGGCTAGACCGGCAGCAGCGATGAATACGGCACAACCGCGTTGATCGGCGTCCTTTACGTATTGATGGGTTGCAGCGGGTGTGCGGTGTGCGGAGGTGATCTTTACCTCCCAGTGGATCTCGAGCTTGCTCAGGGTGTCCAGTGTGTTCTGCATGACTTCCAGGTCCGAATCTGAACCCATCAGTACGGCAACGAATTTTTTTGTCATTGGTCTCGTATCTATGTCAGGTGAAAGAAATGAATATTCCGATCATGGCGGCGTGATCGATATCGCGAGTGACCCCGATATCGGCTAAAGGTCTTCACGGTACAAAGCCCTGTGTCCTATGTCGGACCTGTAGAATGCGTCTTTCCATTTTATACTGGAAACGGCCCGATAAGCCGCTTCCCGGGCATCACCGACCGTACCGCCCAACGCCGTTACGCATAGCACCCGTCCACCGCTGGTCACGATTTTCCCATCCTTGATCTGCGTGCCGGCGTGAAACGTCTTGACATGGGCCGATGCCGCCCGATCCAGGCCGTAAATTTCATGTCCCTTGTCGTAATCACCGGGATAGCCCCCAGCCGCCATTACTACACCCAGCGCAACCCTGGGATCCCATTCGACTTCGACCTCATCCAGTCGTCCGCTGACGCCATGTTCACACAACTCGACGAGGTCCGATCTCATTCTCATTAAAATCGGTTGTGTTTCAGGATCCCCGCAGCGGCAATTGTATTCGAGAACTTTGACGGCACCATCGTCGGCAATCATCAGGCCGGCATACAAAAAACCGGTGTAGGAGATTCCGTCCTCCGCCATTCCCAGGACCGTAGGCCTGATCACCCGCGCAATGATATCCGCATGCAGGGCATCGGTAACAACGGGCGCGGGGGAGTAGGCGCCCATGCCGCCGGTATTGGGTCCCCGGTCTCCGTCATCCCTGGCCTTGTGATCCTGTGAACTCGCCAGTGGGAGGATGTTCGAGCCGTCGACCATGCAGATGAAACTTGCCTCTTCTCCGACCAGGAATTCTTCGATAACCACGGTCGATCCGGCGGATCCAAATCGGTTGGATTCAAGGCACTGTCTTACCGCCTCTAGCGCATCACGCTCCTCTCGTGCAATCAGGACGCCCTTACCGGCCGCCAGGCCGTCGGCCTTCACGACGAGAGGGGCGCCAACCGCATTTATGTAGCGCTCGGCATCCGGCACGCTGTCAAAACTCCGATACGCCGCCGTCGGAATGTCATGGCGGGCCATGAAATCCTTCGAAAATTTTTTGGAGCCCTCCAACTGTGCGGCTTCACGACTGGGCCCAAAGCAGCGCAACCCGCGCTGCCGGAACTCGTCCACTATACCCCCGACCAGAGGCGCCTCGGGACCCACCACGGTAAGATCGATCCGCTTGTCGACCGATAAGGCGACCAGGGCATCTATTTCTTCAGCACCGATATCGACATTTTTCACTCCGGGCTCGGCGCTGGTGCCGGCATTGCCCGGGGCGACGAAAACTTGCTCTACCCGCGCCGACTGCGCCGCTTTCCATGCCATTGCGTGTTCACGCCCGCCACCACCGACTATCAGTACCTTCATGACCTTTCGTTATTGCTTAAGACCGGTGGCAGTATACTTTCTATCTTGGCCGGCCAAGAAATCCATCGCTCATTTCCGGGTCAAGGAAAAACTACACTTTCCCGGTTGTTAGTGCCTAAAGTGCCGCATTCCGGTAAACACCATGGCGATGCGGTGTTCGTTGCACGCGGCAATGACTTCTTCGTCTCTCATCGATCCGCCCGGCTGTATCACCGCGGTAATACCGGCCGCGGCAGCGGTATCTATGGCGTCGCGAAATGGAAAGAATGCATCAGAAGCCATAACGGACCCTTTGACCTCGAGACCGGCGTGTTCCGCCTTTATGGCAGCGATCCGGGCGGAATTGACGCGGCTCATCTGCCCGGCGCCGACACCAATGGTCGCACGTCGTTTTGCGTAGACAATGGCGTTTGACTTGACGAACTTGGCAACGCGCCAGGCAAACAGCAAATCCTCCGATTCCGATTCATCGGGGCTTCTTGACGTAACCGTCTCGCGGTCGGCATACAGATCCACATCCCGGTCCTGCACAAGAAGCCCGCCGTTGACTCGCTTCAAATCCAGATATTCTTCGGCTACCGGATTCAATTCGCCGCACCTCAGCACCCTTACATTCTTCTTCGCGGATAAAACTTCCATCGCCGCCGGTTGGACATCCGGTGCAACGATGACCTCAACGAATTGCCTATCCGCAATGGCCTTCGCGACATCCGCCGTCAGACCAGCGTTGAAAGCAATGATCCCGCCGAATGCAGATTCTGCATCGGTGGCGTAGGCTCGTTCATAGGCCTCGAGTATCGATTCACCGGTGGCAACGCCGCAAGGGTTCGCATGCTTGACGATGACGCACGAGGGCTCCGTGAACTGCTTGACGCATTCCAGGGCCGCATCGGTATCCGCGATATTGTTGTAAGAAAGCTCCTTGCCCTGAAGCTGCTCCGCACCGGCGATGGTATCCGCAGCGGCAGCAGGTTCGGAGTAAAAAGCGGCCCGCTGGTGGGGATTTTCACCGTATCGCAATATCTCTTTCTTTCTGAACTGGAGATTGATGCTGTGCGGGAATTTCCCGGCCACTCCGTCCGGGTCCCTGGCGCCGAAATAGTTGGCTATCAAGCCGTCGTAGCGGGCGGTGTATTCGAACGCCGTCGACGCCAGCCTGTACCGGGTTGCGAGATCGGTTATCCCATGCGCCTTAATCTGCGACAGCACCTCGGCGTAATCGGACGGATCGACCAACACGGTGATGTGCTTGAAGTTTTTCGCCGACGATCTGACCATGGCCGGGCCGCCGATGTCGATGTTTTCTATCGCTTCCTCCATCGTGCATTCGGGCCGCGAGGTCGCCTGCTCGAACGGATAGAGGTTTACGATAACCAGGTCGATTGGGTGAATTCCTAGTTTTCGCATGATTTCATCGTCGGTGCCGCGACGGCCCAGGATCCCACCGTGCACCAATGGGTGCAGCGTCTTGATGCGTCCGCCCATGATTTCCGGAAATCCCGTTAGATTACTGACCTCGGTAACGGCCAGACCGTTGTCCTTCAGAATCTGCGCGGTCCCTCCGGTAGATATGATTTCGATACCGAGATCACGCAGTTCACGTGCAAGGCTTTCGATACCTGTCTTGTCCGACACGCTTATCAACGCGTGTCTGATTGTCGGCTTATGAGGATGCATGATTTGTTCCGAGTCGGGATGAATGGGAAATGGCGTCGCGATTGGCGGAACGGGCTCAGGGATTGGCGGTTACTCGAGATTATATTGCTTGAGTTTCTTGCGTAACGTGTTCCGGTTGATTCCTAGATATTTGGCGGCTCGCGTCTGATTGCTCTCCGATTGTTCCATCACCACCTCCAGCAGCGGTTTTTCGATTTCGCTGATCACCATCTGATAGAGGTTGTTGGGCTCTTCGCCGTTCATATCCTTGAAATAACGTTTCAGAGAGCGCCTCACGCAATGACATAATGGATCTTTTGTCCTCTGCTTTACGGTGCTCATAATGTATCTCTATTGCGGCTCTATCTCTGGTACAAACAATCCTGCGCTGCGCAGGTGTTTCTTGATCTGCCCGAACGACCACTGGCGATAACGGGTATGGACACCGATTTTTTTATCCTCCTGATGGTTTCGTGCCGAGCTTCTCCACCGAATCGGCCGGCTCTCGTTCAGCCCTAGGTGCCGCATTTAACTTTGATTATTAAACCGATGCGGCCCAATTTCCGTTTTTATGGGCTCTTATTCGTTTGAGACAAAGAACTTAATATGATACTACCGACACGCGGTGTGGAAAAGCTTGACAAGCAAAATTCATCCGAAAAATTCTACCGGCCGGCCCGTTTAACTGGTTATCGTGCAACCAGCTGTATCTCGTAACCGACGGCGGAGTGTGCCGGCTGCGCGAGATCAAGATCCACTCTTTCCAGCACATTCGGAGACATGTCACCCGGTGATCCGGCGCGATACTCATGGGGTAAATAGGTCCGGCGGCCAACCACCGCTCCCTCCGTATCGGTCAGCGTCACTTCCAGCGGTGGGAAGGGCTGCGTAAAGGTCGCGCGATTGATCAGGTTTGCACTGACTCTCAGTGCTCCAGGGGTAGCAGGGTGGGGATCAACACTGGTGCTGGCCAGGTCCACGCGCTTGATATCGGTGCGAGGAGGGACCGTACAGGACGTGTACTCACAAATTGCCTCCAAAGGTTCGCGCAGCGATGGGATTTCAGCGAGCTCGGTCAGATAATACTGCTTGAGCTGCCAGAAGACAGCCACTACAAGAACGAGCGCCGCTGCCGTCCAAGCAGCGGACCGTATTGGTTTGGGGTGTGGAATCTCAACCAGCTTGACATCGTCGGCCTGGCGGGCAAGGGCGATCATACGCAGCTCAGGCTTCAGCCCCGGGCCTGTGACCCCGGCACGGCGGCCGCTTTGCTCACCCGGCAGTTCCTGCGGCCCCTGCTGATCGGCGGAAACGTCGGACGTTGTTTCGGTGCCGGATTCGAGCAATTCGCGATCGTCATTTAGGTTCCACAGGTTTGTCGGCGCCTCGATGACGATTTCCTCATCGACATCACCCGGAACGTTCAGCTCCGTTACCAGGGTTCCCGGAGACGATTCAATCTCGGTATCCGGCATGGGCGGCTTCCGCGGTGCGGAAGCATCTGCGTAGTCACCCAGGTGTTCCACCTCTTCTGTCGTCGCAAAATCCGTAACCGTCAAAGTTTCCGTAACCGCGTCCTCTGCCGCCCCGGGGAGATCCGGAGATTGTTCAGATACGGTCCATTTTTGAGGTTTCTCGGAGGTACCATCCGGCAGGTCGCCTGCCGCGGTGGGCAGGTCAGCCGCATCACCGGAATCAACGAAAGAGGTCGCGGTTTCACGCTGTTCTTCGCCGGGAATGGAATTGACGAGGTTCCAAGACGCACTGAACACTTCCCGACAGCGACCGCAGCGGACAAGTCCCTGTTGCGCCTCCAGATCTTCATCCGTTGCGGTAAATATCGTGCTGCAGTTCGGACACTTTGTGTACATAAGTTAACGCGTGAATATCTTAACGTTTGATCCCGGTCAGTAAAAACCACTCTTCCCGCTGTACTTCACGAAACTCGAACGTCGGCTCGAACATTTCCCGCACTTCTTTTACCTGCTCCCGCAGGATTCCGCTGAGGAGTATAACTCCATCTTTGCAAACCAGAGATACGAGATCATCCTTTAGATCGATCAAAACCCGGGCCAGGATGTTCGCCATCACCAGTTGCGCGCAGATATTCTCAGGCATCTTACCAAGCGTGCAGGCGGAATACCGGTCTGCGACGCTGTTTCGTTCCGCATTTTCACGACTGGCCACCAGCGCGCGCGGATCGACATCGATACCCCAGGCCCGTGCCGCCCCCAATTTCAATGCCGCAATTGCCAGTATCCCCGATCCGCAGCCGAAATCCACCACATCGAGGCCAGCAGGCCGGTTTTCACCCAACCAGGCAAGGCACATCGCGGTTGTCGGATGGGTTCCCGTTCCGAACGCCAGCCCCGGATCGACGATAAGATTAACGGCTTCCTTGAACGGAGGCGTTAACCAGCTCGGAACTATCCAAAGATCCTTCCCTGCCTGCACCGGTTCGAAGCCGGCAAGCCAAACCCGCACCCAGTCCCTGTCCTCCAGCGTGGTTACGCCCTGATCGGTGAACGAACCGAACATCGATCGTATGGTATCCACTACACCCGCGACATCGGTGGACTCATCGAACATGCCGGTTACATCGATCTCAGACCAATCCGGTTCATGCGGGTAGGCCGCCTCGTAGAAGCCTTCGGCACTACCGTTTTGCAGCATGACGGCCAACGCGCCCAACTCGGTGAGCGCATCGCTCAGGGCTTCCGAGTCTCCTCTTGGCACCCGAAACCGGATTTGCCGGTGCGACAAGGCCGTTACTTCGCGACAGACTGCTCGATGTAGTGGATGGTGAATTCGGCGTCGATGTATCCCCTGTCCGACATGATTTTTCGATGCAGCGGTATGTTGGTCTTGATACCGTCCACAACCATTTCACTCAATGCGCTCCGCATACGCGCCATCGCTTCGTGCCTCGAAGCGCCATACGCGACAAGTTTGGCGATCAGGGAATCGTAGTACGGCGGGACAACGTAGCTATTGTATATATGCGAATCGACTCGGATTCCGGGCCCTCCCGGTTGATGGTATTGTTCGACGCGGCCTGGTGAGGGAAAGAAACTATCCGGGTCTTCCGCGTTTATCCTGCACTCGATCGCATGCCCGCGTATGACGACGTCGTCCTGGTGCAGATCCAGCCGTTCACCGGAGGCGATCCGTATTTGCTGCTTGACGAGGTCCACGCCGGTGACCATTTCCGTTACCGGGTGCTCAACCTGAATTCGCGTATTCATCTCGATGAAATAGAACTCCGCGTCCTGATACAGGAACTCGAAGGTTCCGGCGCTGCGATAGCCGATTTTTCTGCACGCCTCCGCACATTTTTCACCCATCTCGGCCCTGCGATCGTCGCCGATACCCGGAGCGGGCGCCTCTTCCACGATTTTTTGATGACGGCGCTGCATGGAACAATCCCTATCGCCCAGGTGAATGGTGTTTCCGTATTCGTCCGCCAGCACCTGGAACTCGATGTGCCGCGGACTTTCCAGAAATTTTTCCATGTAAACGACGTCGTTGTTGAACGCAGCGCCGGCCTCGGCACGGGTCAGTAATATTGCATTCAGCAGCGCACTCTCCGTGTAGACGATGCGCATGCCCTTACCACCACCGCCGCCTGCCGCCTTGATGATTACCGGATAGCCAATCTGCTCCGCGATTTTCAGGTTTTCCTCGTCGTCCTCTCCCAGCGGTCCATCCGATCCCGGGACGCACGGGATACCGGCCTCCTTCATTGTCCTTATCGCGGAAACCTTGTCTCCCATCAGCCTGATGGTTTCGGCTTTCGGCCCGACGAACAGGAACCCGCTTTGTTCGACGTGCTCAGCGAAATCGGCGTTTTCCGACAGGAAGCCATAGCCTGGATGGATCGCGTTCGCGGACGTCACTTCCGCGGCGGCAATGACGGCGGGTGTATTGAGGTAACTCTCTGTCGCCTGGGGCGGACCGATGCAAACCGATTCCTCCGCCAGCTTGACATACTTTGCATCACGATCGGCCTCGGAATGTACGGCTACCGTGCGCACCCCCAACTCGCGGCAGGCCCGTTGAATGCGCAGCGCTATTTCGCCGCGGTTGGCTATGACTAGCTTTTCGATCATGTCCGCGTCAGTCGATGATGAACAGCGGCTCCCCGTACTCCACGGGCTCGCCATTTTCCTTGAGGACGGAAATGATGACTCCGGCTTTGTCCGCCTCGATCTGGTTGAAAATCTTCATCGCCTCTATGACACACAGCGTGTCCCCGATTTCGACATGGCTCCCGACCTCGGCAAAAGGCCTGGCTCCCGGCTTGGGTGCCGAGAAGAAAGTTCCGACCATGGGAGAGGTGACCAGATGTCCTTCCGGAACGGCGTCCTCGGGGACGGCATGCGCGACTGAATCCGGTACCGCAATGATCGGCGGACCCGTGACCTGGTGGATCTGTGGTTGGGCCGTTACATATGCGGGCCCTGCCCTGCTGAGCCGTATCGATTCCTCGCCCTCCCTGATTTCCATCTCGGTCAGATTCGACTCCTCCAGCAATTCGATCAACTTTTTAATTTTTCGAATATCCATAATCTTCTTTTTCGCCTCTGTTCGCAGCGATATTGGGAATTGTCCGGGAAAGCGCGGAAGTCTGCCGAATTTCTGCAAAAAAGTCCAGTTCCCCACATAATCGGCGAAAATGGCCGCTGATTCGGAGAAGTTAACGAAAAAAGTGGGTTCGAATCAACTCTTCGAGCAGTACTTCGGTGAGAATACCGGTATGGGACGCCAGTACGTTTCCATTGACGTCTAGCAACACGCTGTGCGGCAGGCCGCCCACCTCGTTGCCTGACAGGCTGAGCAGAGAGAACGGATCATCGAATGCCAGCAGCAGCTCGTAGCGGATTTTCAATTCGTCACGGAAAGCCTTCACCGGATTTTCCTCGTCGAAAGCCACACCGATGACCTCGATGCCACGATCCCGGTAGCGGTCCCAGGTGCTCTGCAGGAGAGGAATCTCCTCTCGGCAGGGGGCGCACCAGGTTGCCCAGAAATTGACCAGAAGGTTTTTGCCCTGCCATTCCCGCAGATATCGGGTTCGTCCGCCGAGATCGGCAAGCGGACGGTCGACCAAAGGGATATTAGAGACTTCACGGTGGTCGGCCACCGGCAGCGTTTGCGTCGGGCCCAGGTACAACGATATCACCATGCCGGAGACGAGCGCCATGCCACCGAACAAAACGTAAGCCGTGATTCTCTTCAACTTTACCCGCATCAGTCGCCCTGGTGCAATTTACAGTCGGCGCGGCGTTTGCCCGTCAAAGTTGGTCGACGTGAGCGAGAAACTCGCGCGGTGACATGTAACCGTAGCGCCTGAGATCAGAGCGCTCCCGGCCGTCGCCATCGAAGAACAACATGGCTGGAGGGCCGTAGACCCCGTAGCGTGTCTTGACCGCCTTGGCGGACGGATCGGTGGCGTCGGTAACATCGACCTGGACCAGTACAAAGTCCTCCATGGCCTGCAAGACCCGGGGATCGGTGAAGGTGCTCTCCTCCATACGCAAACAATCCACGCACCAATCGGCGTAGTAATCGAGCATCGCGGGCTTACCGCTCAGCCGGGCGGATGCAAGCTGTTCACCAAGGCTTTGCAGATTATTCACCACGGTGAACTGCAGGTGCCCGCCCGACGCGTCACCGGCCTGGGTGCGCCAGGCTCTTAAATCCACCGGTTTCAGAACATCGCGACCGCCGCTCATCCCGCCCACGAGTGCGAGCAAGCCCCAGGCCAACATGAACACACCGATTCCCTTCCACAGATAGCGCCAGCCACTAGCGCCGTCCGGAAGGGCATGAAGAGCGCCGCAGTATACCGCCGTGACAATAAGCAAGGCCGACCAGAGGTATAGCACCGGAATCCAGGGAATCGTGCCCAGCAGGTAGATTGCGGTTCCGATCAGAACCACGCCAAATCCGTACTTTACATATGCCATCCACGGCCCCGCCCTCGGCACCAGACTGCCCATACCAACACCAATCAGCACGAGGAACACGCCCATGCCCATTGCGATGGCAAACATGATCGCACCACCCAGTACCGGATCGCCCTCCAGGATGGCCACGCCCAGCGCACCAATCAACAACGGAGAAACGCATGCGCCCACGATCAACGCCGATACCACACCCAGCAGGAAGACCATGATCAGACCGCCTCCGGTCATACCCTGCGTCTTTTGCTGCAGACCGGACTGAATGAAACTCGGCATCTGCAGTTCGTAGAGATCGAACATGGACAGGGCCAGAATCAGCAGGATAGTGCTGAGAAATCCTATGAACCATATATTCTGGAAATACGCCTGCAGCTGATCACCGGTGGCGCCCGCCAGGGCGCCCGCGGCCGTGTAGGTGACTGCTGTACCCAACACATATACGACGGAGAGCATACCGCCGCGTATCCGGCTGGTGCCATCGCTCTGCCCCACGATGAAGCTCGACATGATCGGCACCATCGGGAGAACGCAGGGCGTGAAAGTGAGCAGCAGCCCCACTCCGAAGGCGCCGATGACATAGCCCCAGAAACCGTCGGCGGCGGTTTCGGCCACTTCTTGAGGTATTGAAGCTGCGGCGTACGCCGCCTGGAAAGGCAGCAGGTCGACCACGACATTCTTTTCGATGGGTGGGTAGCAAATGCCCTTTTCGGCACAGCCCTGATAGGTTACGACGAACGTGGCCTTGCCACCGCCCTGCTCATGATTCAGCAGCGGCAGCGAAGTATCGAATCCACCGTAATAGACCACGGTTTTACCGAAGTATTCGTCTTCTTTCTCGACACCAAGTGGCAATTGGTAGGCCGCCAGGCCGACGCCATCGGTCTGACTCCTGAAACTGATTTTGTCGCGATACAGGTAATACCCTGCAGCGATATCGAACCGGATGGCGAGATTGGCCGGGTCCCGGGCATACATGTCGAAGCGAAAGGCCTCTTCGGGGCTCAGGAATGTCTGTTCGCCCTGGACCCCGCCGAGAAGGTCCCTAAGTGATTGCAGTGAACTGACACCAGAATTCGACTCGGGTAGCGGCTCTGCGGGCGGGAAAGAAGCGCTGACCGCATCATCGTCCAATTCCGCAAGCTGCAGCGAGACAGTCTGTTTGAGCGGGGGGTAACACACGCCGACGGGTTCGTTGCAGCCCTGGCCGGTTATTTCGACTACCAGGTCGATTGGTTGCGAGGCGCCATTGCGATCCAGAAGCGCGTGGATGACTTTCGTACCGGTGTATACCTCCTGATCACCAAAAAACTCATCGGATTTCATCTTGCCTTCCGGCATGACGAGTTCTGTGATGGTGGCCTCGCCGGATTTCACTTCGACGCGGAACTTGTCCCGATACATATAGTAGCCATCGGCAATGTTCCAGGTGAACGACAGCCGTTCCGGAGTTGACGCCATTGCGGAAAGCGCAAACGCCCTCTCGGGTTCGAGCAGTTCATCGCTCTGGGCGTATGCTGCGGCTGTCGCGGTTGCCCAAAGCGCCACCAGGCCAAACAGAGTTCTCATCCCGCACCCCCACGCCCGATCCACTCGAGATAGGGCTCGAAACCATCCACCACCGGTACTGCCGCGATGCCGGGCAGTTCGTAAGAGTGCATATCCAAAATCGTACGTTCGATCAGTTTGTAGCTATTCCGTGGACCTTTGATGATCAGCAGATATTCCCTTGTCTCCATGACTTGCCCCCGCCACCGGTAGACAGAGTCCTGTGGGACGATGTTGACCGCGGCCGCCAGACCCTTTCCGACCAGTGCGCCACCGATCCGGCCGGCCTCCTCCCGGTCCGGGCAGGGACACGTCACGAATTGACATCTATCCGATGTCACCCTTAGTTTACGTCAACGTTTATCATGAATCCCATATCCCACTAGGCCGATACCGATCGATGCCGACAAAGGAAACCCGTTTTCGATGGCCGCCAAATGACCCCGCGTTGAAGGGTTATCGGCTCCAAGGCGAAATACCGGGCGGTGTTTTTATACACGGTTTTCGCTCCCACTGCGACGGTGAAAAGGCGGTTTCGCTCGCCGGGCACGCCGCGAAGCGTGGCAGGTCGTGGATACGCTACAACCAGCGAAATTGCGGCCCGGGCAGCGACACATTTGCCCAATTCACCATCGGCCGATCCGTCGACGACCTCCTTTCCGTGTTCGATCATATTGGACACCCGGTGATACTGGTCGGTTCCAGCCTTGGCGCGGTAATATCGCTGCAGGCTGCACAGCGCAGACCGGAATCCGTCTGTGGGCTGCTGCTTATCGCGCCGGCAGTCCGATTCGTTGCCCGGCATTTCAAATCACTGCCAGATGGAAAAATCGATCTCTGGCGCAAACAGGGGATTATGAAGTTCCCCGATTACTACGAGGGGGGTGAATTCGCGCTGCAATACGGTTTCTATGAGGATGCCCTCGAATACGCCAATCCCGGACCGTGGGAATTCCACTTTCCCGTCAACATACTGCACGGCGAATTCGATGAGCTCCTGCCCGTCGATGACAGCCGGGAACTACAGCGAAACATACGTTCTCCTTGCGTCAACCTGGAAATCATAGCGGGCGGCGACCATCGACTGAGTGCCGCAATTCCATTAATGTGTCAGCAACTAGACGATCTCTGGAATCAGGTGTAATACCGACATGTTCCCATTCCTTCTGCTGCTGTTTTTTCTGGTCCCGTTGGTCGAAATCTATCTGCTGATCGAAATCGGCGGAGTGATCGGCGTGGGGTGGACCATCTTTTCCGTGGTGTTCACCGCGGTACTCGGAGCGTTTCTCGTACGTACCCAGGGCTTCTCCACCGTCCAGCGGATCCGCACCCAGCTGGATCAGGGGCAGCTGCCCGCCATGGAGATGTTCGAGGGTCTGTTTCTTCTGGTAGCCGGCGCACTGCTGCTGACCCCGGGGTTCTTCACCGACGCGGTGGGTTTCGTCTTTCTGACTCCGCCCCTGCGCCGGTCTATCATAAAGTACATTCTTTCAAAGGGCGTTGTTTCCACGCCGAGCCGGGGCTCGGCTGCCGGAGAACAGCAGACGCCACGACAGACGATCGAAGGAGAATACCGGAAAATGGACAAATGACCACCGCGCCGCACTTGCAGCCGCCGGCCACCGGTTCATGCGTCGCGTCCACACTCAACCCTTGATTCGTCACTTTCCGGACCCATCAACGTGCACGGTATCACGTGACAGATAGTACGCCGCCAATATGGGAATGAACGTCACCAAAATTACGAATACCGCCACCACGTTGGTCACCGGCCGCTGCCGGGGTCGCACGAGTTCGGTGAGCATCCATATCGGCAGCGTAGACTGCTGTCCCGCCGTAAACGTAGTTACGATCACCTCGTCGAAGCTGAGTGCGAAAGCGAGCATCCCGCCGGCCAGCAACGCGGTGGCGATATTGGGCAGTACGACGTAGCGAAATGTCTGCAAACCGTCAGCCCCCAGGTCCAGCGATGCCTCTACAAGATTGGCCGAGGTTCTCCTGAAGCGGGCGATGACGTTGTTGTAGACGACCACGACACAGAACGTTGCGTGACCGAGAACGATGGTCCAGTAGCTGAAAGGGATCTCCGCGATGTTGAACGCGGAGCGAAGCGCGATCCCGGTGATGATTCCGGGCAGCGCAATCGGCAGGATTATAAGCAGCGATATCGCTTCGCGGCCGAAGAACCGGCTGCGGTAAAGACCGGCTGCGGCGAGCGTGCCAAGTATCAACGCAACAAGAGTGGACGCCATTGCCACTTCTACGGATAGCCAGATGGCGTCCCAGATGTCCTGGCGATGCCAGGCCACGGCAAACCACTTAAGGGTAAGCCCGGGCGGCGGCCACTGATAGGACTTGTCTTCGGTGGTAAACGCATACACGATGATAAGCAGCAGCGGCAGGTGTAAAAACAGAATTACGGCGGTTGCGGAAAGGCGCAGTCCCCAGGGCACGCGACCTCGACGAATTGCCCGCATAAGTGGACCTACCCCAATGCCGGCCGATCAGAGGGCATCGAAGGCACCCAGCCTGCGGGCAATTGTCAGGTATATCGCCATGATAGCGATAGGCACGACGGAAAATGCCGCCGCCAGGGGAATATTACCTGCCGTTCCCTGGTGGACATAAACGGCCTGCCCGATGACCAGTCGTGACGACCCGATGATCCCCGGGATGATGTAGTCACCCAGCGTCAAAGAAAAAGTAAAGATCGACCCGGCCACCACACCGGGGAAAGCCAGAGGCAGAACGATCTTGCGGAAAGTCTGCCCAGGATGGCCGCCGAGGTCCGCCGACGCATCGAGCAAACTGCGCGGGATACGCTCGATCGCGGCCTGGATGGGAAGAATCATGAAGGGCAGCCAGATGTACAAAAATACCAGGAACATGCCGATGTAGCTCACCGACAGTGACGCTCCCCCGATGATCGGAATGGCGAGAATACCATCCAGCAGGCCGGAGAGACCAAGGCGTGCAAAAAACCAGCTGATGATGCCCTCATGGGCCAGTATCAGCTTCCACGCGTACACTCGCACCAGGTAACTCGACCAGAGCGGCAGCATCACTGCCAAATAGAACACCGCCTTCATGCCTGGACCGGTGTAATGCGACATGTAGTAAGCTAGTGGGAAAGCAATCACAGCGGCGGCAACGGTGACCGTTGCCGCCATGACCACAGTGCGCAAAACGATATCCATGTTTGCCGGTGTGAATAATTCCGCAAACGTTCGCAGGCTGAATTCCCTCACAACGACGCCGGAGAATTCATCGATGTAGAAGAAACTTTGCGCCAGCAGGGCGAACAGTGAACCGAGGTAGATAATCCCCAGCCAAATCAGCGGCGGCGCCAGCAGCAATAGCAGGAAGAGAACGGGATGCTGAAAAAGTCCGTCGCTCAGCTTGCGTCGCATTCGCGGCCAGCCCGCCGCGGTCATTGTGATGTCGGTCATACGGGCTCCAGCATACGCACGTCTTCAACACGCCACGACAGGGTCACCTGTTGTTCGGGCTCGGGCAAGATCTGATCCAATGTGTTTTGCCGAATCACGTCGAGCACCAAACCCTGCGATATCTCGACCTCGAAACGCGTGTTGATGCCGAGAAACTGTCTCCCAACGAGTCTGCCCTGACAGTGAACCAGACCTTTTTGTGACCCGTCTCCGTTGATATGCAAGTGGATTTTCTCGGGCCGAAGCGCGGTAGTTACCGGCGAAAGCCCCAGCGCTTCGGCCTGCTCCCGGGTGAGGATATTGGCGCTGCCGACAAATCCCGCAACGAATGCTGTTTTGGGAGTATCGTATACCGATTGCGGCGACCCCACCTGTTCAATGCGGCCCTCCCTGAAAACCGCGAGTCGATCGCTCATCGACAGCGCTTCTTCCTGGTCGTGGGTAACGTAAATAAACGTGATGCCCAGCTGTCGCTGAAGAGCCTTGAGTTCGATTTGCATTTGCTGCCGCAGTTTCAGGTCCAATGCACCCAGTGGTTCATCCAACAGCAAAACCGGTGGGGCGTTGATCAGAGCCCTTGCCAGGGCAACACGCTGACGCTGACCGCCGGATAAAGCACCGGGTCTGCGATTCTCAAGCCCGCTGAGCTGGACGAGTTCCAGCATTTCATTTGTGCGCTGCACCCGCGTCCGTTTATCCGAGCCACGCACCATCAACGGATACGCCACATTCTCGGCTACACTCATGTGCGGGAAAAGGGCGTAGTCCTGGAACACGGTGTTTACGGTCCGCCTGTATGGCGGAACAGACGTAACATCCTCACCGCCTATCACGATGCGTCCTGTAGTGGGGAGGTCAAATCCCGCGATCATTCGCAGACAGGTGGTCTTGCCTGACCCCGATGGACCGAGCAGGGAGAAGAACTCCCCGCTCTCTACGGTCAGCGAGACATCATCAACGGCGACAACCGACCCAAATTGCTGGCTCACGCCATCCAGGGCCACCGCTGTAGACAAGGCTAGCGCCCGCCAAGCACCGCGATGTAGCTCGTCACCCAGCGGTAGTACGGTACGCAACTCTCCTGGCTCGCGCATTTCGTCTGCGGAGTCCGCCAGAAATGTATGCGCTCGAAATTGCCGAGGCCGTTGACCCCGCAGCCATCGTCCCCCAGAAGCGTGTTGCCCTGGCATGCATCGAGCGTGACCGGGACGGAGCCGAACCACGCGGCCAGATCGCCCTGCAACTTTGGATTGATCGAATGCTCGAGCCACATATAGGCGCAATTCGGATGCGCCGCATCGATGTGCATCATGGTTGTGTCGGCCCATCCGGTGGCGCCTTCTTTCGGTACGGTGCTGGCGATCGGCTGGTCATTGCCGCGTAGAAGATTTACCTGAAACGGCCACGAACCGGAGGCAACTACGCCCTCATTGGTAAAGTCGTCGATCTGCACGAACGCGTCATGCCAATAGCGGTTCACGATTTTGCGCTGTTGTCGAAGCAGATCCAGCGCGGCATCGAACTGCTCCTGGTTCAGTTCGTAAGGATCCTTGATGCCGAGCTCGGGCTTGTGGGCCATCAGGTACAACGCAGCGTCTGCGATGTAAATAGGGCCGTCGAACGCCTGAATTCGGCCTTTGTTGGATTTGCCGTCGTCCAGCGTCATTTCCTCGAAAACTACGTTCCAGCTCTCCGGTACGGACTTGAAGGCCTCGGTGTTATACATGAGTACGTTTGAGCCCCATTGATATGGAACGCCGTAGTGTTTGCCGTCGACGGTATGCCACGGCGCGTTATGCAGACGCTCGTCGATCCGTTTCCAGCTTGGAACGAGATCGGTGTTGACCACCTGTACCCTGCCGCCGGCAATCAGCCTCAGGCTCGCATCACCGGAAGCGGTTACCAGATCGAAACCACCCTCGTTCATAAGGGCAACCATTTCGTCAGACGTATTGGCCGTTTTGATCCTCACTTCGCAGCCGGTATTCTTTTCGAAGTCCGTTACCCAGTCGAAATTGGAATCCGTGGCACCTCTCTCGATGTATCCTGGCCAGGCGACGATGTCCACCGCGCCCTCTGCCGCACCAATACTGCTTTTCATTTCAGCCAGTGCGGGCAGGACAATCAGAGACGACACTGTTGACGCGATAGTCATTCCGCGCAAAATCTTGTTATTCATCGATTTGATCCTCCAAGGGTAAGCCGCAATAGAGCGGAAAGTGAATAGTGCCGCATGATTGCGCGGCACTTCAACCTGTAACAGACCTATTCAGCTCAACTTACCAGATTCGCCTTACGCTGCCCACGGAGCCCATGGTACAAATCTTCCAGCTTGTTGAAGGGCAGAATCCGTATCTTACACCAGCGCCGTTTCAGCCTCGGGACGCGAAACAGTCTCAATGATAGAATCGCCGTTTATTCAATGCGCAAAGCAATGTATTCAAGCATCGTACGCCCCGACAAAGCCCCTTCGAGCAGCGGGAATCACATCATCGGCGTACTGAAATGAAACTATTTCTATCGCAGCACGACAAGTCGAACGATGATCCCGCCGTATGAAGCTAGCCCCCATTTCTCACCAGGCGGCTATAGAATCTCGTTAAGCATGGCAAACATTGAGGTCTATGGATTTGTCCAAGAAACAGTGTGTCTTGGAAACGCCTATCCCGGCGCTGGCTGGTCCAGGCCCCGATGCACTTGGGCTTCATTCGATCCATAGCACCGGCTATGCATCTCACTCCAGCCCGGCGTTCATCGGCACCTGTCCTGCGCAATCGCTCGGGATCCTGGTGAGAAATGCGGGCTAGCAACACATC
>JAHEIO010000211.1 GCA_024639325.1 Gammaproteobacteria bacterium | reverse complement strand
AATTGAAGAGGCACAAGTCGAATTTGGCGTTGATTTGGCGAAACGCTGGCTGCAGGCGATCTGGATCAAGGTCGAGAACCATGACGACATGCCTTACTGGGTGCTGATGCCGTCATTGGATTCCAATTATTTCGCCCCCGACGAGGTCGCCTACACGTTGCGGGACCAGATCCAAGACCAGGATTTGTACGCCTTCATGGGCAAGATGCGCAGGCTCGCCTTCCGCAATCCGATCGCATCGCTTTCGGTCGTCTCCGGATTCGTCTTCGTCAGCATGGACCTTGACCAGAAACAGGTCGACCTGCAGCTGCTGTCGGCAAATCGGGTCGAAGAGTTGGTGTTCTTTCTCCCTGTCCGCGGTCTTAACGCCGATACACTGTTCGACGTCGAGCAGGTGCGTACGAGTGATTCAGAGATATTGCGCGACGAAGACGGCCTGCGCCAAGCGCTGACTGACCTCCCCTGCTGCACGACCAACGAAGAGGCCTCTGCCTAACCCTGCCCTTGTCGGCGATGCCGGTTCCCGAATGGTCCGGTGTTCAATACAGATCTCGCGGAAAGGCCATGAAGACGATATCTTCGATCCGCTGCCAAAAACTACGCGCGGGCTGCCTTGTCCGCACCTTGTCCAACGCCTCCCAGCGAATGTCGCCTGCAGGATTGAGGCGAACACGCCACGCATTTTCCGGGCCCATGTCGCGCTCCATCATCTCTGCCAGTTCAGCGCCCAGTGAGGTGCTTTTGATCACCACGCCCATTTCACTGTTGATGTTCTGGGAACGCGGATCGAGGTTCATCGAACCGATGAAGACCCGATGCTGATCGACCACTGCTGCTTTCACATGCAGCCCGACGAATTTCCCCCGGTTGGGCGCAGTGTCCGCTAGTCTCGATTGCAGCGCCGCATCGTGACGCAGCTCGTGCAGCTGTAAACCCGCCTGCAACAATCGCTTTCGCCAGGCCTTGTAGTGACTGTTGACTGCCGGCACATCATGTGAAGCGAGTGAGTTGGTCAACATTCGAACCCGCACGCCGTCCTGCACCTGATCGCTTATCTGTTGCAACCAGTTCTCGTCTGGGATGACGTAGGCGTTCGTGATCAGGATTTCCTTTTGTGCACTGGCGAAGAAATCACGCATCGCTTGGGGCATATGGTGGCTCACCACTCCGTCGTCCGGGGTGTCGGTATGGACGCGACTCGCGCCGATGTGCATCCGTGACGGCAGCAGGGACAGTCCGTCCCGCCAATCTTGTGGCACAGTCGAAAATCGCGAGAGAACCTCTGCATCGGCGAGTTCTGCAAGCAGTCGGTTTCGGTGTCGCTGCAGCTCGCCTGGTGGCACCCTGATACCGAGTACTTCCGTCTCCAACACCCAACTGCTGTTCCAGAAGCGATCGAACACTGCCGAGGCCTGGCGCGCAACAGGGCCGACGCCGAGCACATCGAGGTCACGAAAGTTGAAGGTCGGCGACATGCCAAAGTACTCATTCCCGACGTTGCGTCCGCCAATGATCGTGGCACGGTTGTCCGCGATCAGCAGCTTGTTGTGCATCCGATGATTGATTCGCTCCAATCGTTCGAACGACTCGAGTACACGCCCAGTGATGGCACGGTTATGCCAGGGGTTGAAGAGTCGGACCTGGATGTTCGGATGAGAGTCGATTACCGCAGAAGGCACATCACGCAGCCTTGGATGCGTTTCATCTTCCAGCATCGTGGAAAGGTCATCCAGGATGAGGCGCACCCTGACACCCCGGTCGGCCGCATCAACAATGCGCTTCAGCAAAAGATCGCCGCTTTCGTCACCCCACCATACGTAATACTGCAGGTCGAGCGAGTGCCGGGCAGAATCGATCAGCGCAAGACGCCAGCGCAAGCCCTGTTCATTGCTGTCTAACAGATGAAAACCGGAATTACCCGGAGGCAATCGCCCGCTCAAGGCCGATTCGACCCCGGCTAGCGAACCATCCGACCTCGGTGCCTGGGCAAAACTCTGCGCAGGCATGGGCAAGTCGTCGGGCAGCGATGCGCATCCTGACAGGACTAACGCGAGTCCAACGATCACAGCTTTAAGGCACGAACGACTCAGCACAAGCGCTTCTCGGGAACATTGATGGTGTCGACTTTATTGGGATTGTAGCGACTGATGTCGCGGGATATGCTCAGACAGAATAATCAAAAGCGTCAAGGTATGCTGAGAATTTCGACCAAGAAGAACCACTTGGGCTCCGGGCCAACCACCATTGTGTTTCTGGCTGCCGCGCTTGTCCTGATGGCTGGATGCAGCAGTCAGCCTTTGGTGGAAACCGGCGACGCGGAGGCGGGGTCGTTCCGCGACCACGCGCTGACCCAGCAGGACGAGCACCTGCGCGCGACCGTCGCCGTGCTGAGTAACGAAGAGGCCAAGGCCGAGTTCGGCATCGACCTCGGAAGCCACTGGATACAGGCGATCTGGATCGAGCTCGAGAACCATGACAACACACCCTATTGGGTGCTGATGCCGTCACTGGATCCAAACTATTTCGCCCCCGACGAGGTCGCCTACACGCTGCGTGATCAGGTTGAACACCAGGATCTGTACACCTTCATGCGCACGCTGCGCAGGCTTGCCTTCCGCAATCCGATCGCATCGCGTTCGGTCGTTTCCGGCTTTGTCTTCGTCAGCATGGACCTTGACCAGAAACAGGTCGACCTGCAGCTGCTGTCGGCAAATCGGGTCGAAGAGTTGGTGTTCTTTCTCCCTGTCCGCGGTCTTAACGCCGATACACTGTTCGACGTCGAGCAGGTGCGTACGAGTGATTCAGAGATATTGCTCGACGAAGACGGCCTGCGCCAAGCGCTGACTGACCTCCCCTGCTGCACGACCAACGAAGAGGCCGACGCCTTCGGCGATCCTCTGAACCTGGTGCTAATCGGTAATGCCGAGGATCTGTTCCCTGCTTTCGTCCGGCGCGGCTGGCATGCCACCGAGGCTACCTTTGCGGGGTCAATCATGAAGACACTGAAGTCATTCCTGTTTGGCGAACGCTACAACTATTCGCCGATAAGCCCCTTGTATGCCTTCGGGCGACAGCAGGACATCGCTTTCCAGAAACCCCGCCGCTCTGTTCACCAGCGCAATCACCTGCGTCTGTGGCTGACACCGCTTCGCTTCCAGGGCAAGGAGGTTTGGGTGGGACAGATCAGCCGCGACATCGGCGTCAAGTTCACGACGACCTCCAAGTTTCTCGTCACCCATGTCATCGATCCCGACGTGGACGAGGCACGCAACAGCTTCATCCAGGACCTCTTGTTTTCGCAGGGGCTGGTCAAGGTCGGTTATGCCAAAGGCGGGCCTGTCGCATCCGAGACCGATCCGGCCCGAAACCTGGGCGACGACCCCTATTTCAGCGACGGGCTACGTGCCGTGATGCTGCTGGACAAAACCGATCGACCCATTCGTGAAGTACAGTTCTTTGGCTGGGAGCATGCGCCGCCGCACTCCGCGACGCGCCGATTGGATCTGCCGGCTTCTGCCCGATAACTCAATGTAGTGCGCAAAGTCATGGGGCGACACACCGCTTGAGTGCTCACGGGCATGCAAATCGAAGCGGACCGTATACTCCTCCAACGCAAACCTAACTGCGAGATCCCCGTGGGCATTCCAAACCCGCTCCTCCAAAATCCGCGGAATTCCTTCGCAAACACCAAAACACTCCCCTGAGCCACCGTTTCAGAAAGTTGTTCGGCCGGAATTTCTTGCTCGACCCTGATACCCCGATGTCTCGTTACTAATCCTAAAGCGGACACGGAAGCGTGGCCCGTGCTGATTATGGCTTGTACCTTGTCTTGGGGGTTCCTCGACCTGAAAATGATGACCGTTCCTGTTACAAACCGGTCCTTCGCCGGAAGTGGCCGGGACGGCAGGAATGTGCCGTCCGGCCACCCAGCCAGGTACACGGTGTGAAGCAATCTGACACCCCGGTAGCTTTGCTGGGCAGTGACC
>JAHEIO010000023.1:9248-48389 GCA_024639325.1 Gammaproteobacteria bacterium | reverse complement strand
AAAGGGGGCGAGCCATAGGGGGTCAGCAAAAGTTTGCACCGAGGTGCCCAGGAGGGATTGTGTTTGCTCCATCTTCTCGGCCCAGACACCTGTTTTCGAGGCCATATAAATTTGCAATTTTTTACATGCGAGCGGTCCAAATCTTGGAGCGTCGACGGTCGGGACCCCGAAACGATGTTCGAAACTGCGCCTTTAAAAATTTACACGACGCCAAGGGGCTGCGACCGAAGCGCCAGAAATCAAACATCAACTTTACGGCCCTATCGGAATGATCAGGTTGCGCTGTTCACGGCCGTTTCCCGAATCATTCCGAAAGGACAATATCGACCACGCCGCTCAGCGTGGATTTCATCTCCGCCGTGGTCAACCAGCCGTCGTCGCTAATCATCCCCCACCTGGAACACGTCAGACGCTTTACCTCTGGTTGCTGGCCCGAAGTCAACTCCATGATGGTGGATAACGTGTGGTCGACGCCGGCCCGCCCGGCGAATTGCACGCCTTCCGACGACACATAGCTTCGTCTTTGGTGAGTCCTGGTAATAGTGAAAGTATCGGGATTCAATGTCGAGGGTTCCAAAGAGTCCTGACCCAGGCGGTCAACGGTAAAATGGCAATAGGGGCTAATGACGTTGACACGACCTCGCTCCACGACCCGGCCGTACTGAATCAACACACGCCCCCCGCGGGGCACGGTTACTTCGCGATTGAGCTCTACAAGGGTACCTTCCGGCGGAATGAACACCGCGCTTCTGCCGGTACCGGCGCAGCTCGCAAGCACTGCGCTGCTGAATAATATTAGGAATATCGATCGAAAAGTTATCATCAAAAAGTCCCCGTGGTGAAGTCTTGTGGCGAGTCTGCTGCGTGGTGTAAAACCGAACGGTCAGAATGGGGTGTAACATCGCAATGTTAAACAAAGTCTCGTGAAAAAGATGTGAACATTTGATTGAGGAGTGATCGATACGGCGCCGAAATCGCCGGTCTTCCCAGATTGTCCACGGACCGAGGCCGAGCAAGCGGTGACGGACAGTGGAAAGCGACGAATCCGACTGACGATGCCAGACCGCCAAGAAAGGGGTACGGTGGCACGAATAGAGTAAACTATGGATGCGTTTACAACGACCCACCGGCTGGCAGCGCCATCAAGCCGGCACGCACACAAGGTGTTTTTGCCACCGTACACGATGGTAAATATAAAACGATTGGATACCTACTAGATGATCTTGATGATAGACAACTACGATTCCTTTACCTACAACCTTGTCCAGTATTTGGGCGAGCTTGGCGCTGAGGTATGCGTGTATCGAAACGACCGGATATCCCTAGAGGAAATCGAAACATTGGATTTGAGTCACATCGTCATATCACCCGGACCCTGTACCCCGGACCGGGCGGGGATTTCCGTCGATGTGGTCAATGCCCTGGCGGGGCGTGTCCCTATTCTGGGCGTCTGCCTGGGTCACCAGAGTGTCGGACAGGCCTTCGGCGGCAAGATCGTGCACGCTCAGGTCCTGATGCACGGAAAAACGTCGATGATTCATCACCATGGCGAGGGCTTGTTTGCCGGAATGACCAATCCGTTTCAGGCTACCCGCTATCATTCTCTGGTTATAGATCCGGCCACGCTGCCCGATTGCATGAAGGTCACGGCCTGGACGGACGAAGGTGAGATCATGGCTGTCAGTCATCTGCAGCAGCCTGTGTACGGTGTTCAATTTCATCCGGAATCGATATCGACGGAGTACGGCCACGAGCTGCTCAACAATTTTCTTCAGGTGGCTAACGGCTGAACTTATAATCGGGCTCCGCCCGTAGACTATGAAAAGATCCCGAATGAATATTCAACAAGCAATCAAAGCCGTAACAGAACTCGCTGATCTGTCCCGTGAGGAAATGCGGTCCGTGATGGAACAGATTATGACGGGTGAGGCCACCCCGGCGCAGATTGGAGGATTTTTGATTGCGCTACGTATGAAAGGTGAAACCATCGATGAGATCACCGCCGCCGCGGAGGTCATGCGCGGTCTTGCGGCCCGGGTCGAAGTGGACGTGCCCAACCTGGTCGATATCGTCGGCACCGGCGGCGACAGCCGGAATACTTTCAATATTTCTACGGCCAGCGCACTGGTGGTCGCGGCCGCAGGCGGCAGGGTGGCCAAGCATGGAAACCGGTCGGTATCGAGCAGTTCCGGCAGCGCTGACCTACTCGAGGAAGCGGGTGTCAGAATCGACCTGAATCCACGGCAGGTCGCGGAATGCATCCGCCAGGTCGGCCTCGGGTTCATGTTCGCCCCGGCACACCACAGCGCCATGAAATACGCTATCGGACCGCGCAAGGAAATGGCGGTCCGCACAATTTTCAACGTCCTGGGCCCTCTCACGAATCCGGCAGGTGCGCCGAACCAGGTGGTCGGCGTGTTCGACAGGGCGCTGGTCGAACCAATTGCCAATGTGCTTGCCCGACTGGGCAGTCGGCACGTGCTGGTGGTTCATTCGGAAGATGGTCTGGATGAGATCAGCATCGGTGCACCGACTCAAGCGGCGGAGATGACGGAAGGTGAAGTGCGGAGTTTCGAAATCACGCCCGGACAGTTCGGCATGAAAACGGGCAGTTTACTGGACCTCGCGGTGGACAGCGTCAGCGCCAGTCTGGGCAAGATCAACGCCGCGCTCGACAACCATCCCGGAGCCGCCAGGGATATCGTTGCGCTGAACTCGGGCGCTGCCATCTATGTCAGCGGACTTGCTGAAAGTCTGGCCCAAGGCGTCGACAGGGCGCTTGAAGTCCTGGCCAGCGGTGCGGCCAAAGGCAAGCTCGCGGAACTCGCCGCGTTTACCAACCAGGATTGGGGTAATTGGTGACCCTGGTTAAACCGTATACTGCACCCGCATCACGAGTGATGACGCAGGGCGGGGTTGGCTGGGTGCCGGAGCAGGGATCTCGTGGATGTCGCCTGACCGACTGATGCACGACAAAGCGGACATTCTGGTCAAGATCCTCAGTCACAAGGCAGAGGAGGTCGAAATGCGCAAGCGTCGACTGGCACCCGACAAAGTCAGGGGGCTCGCGCAAGCCGTGCCTGCACCCAGGGATTTTTTGGGTGTGCTAAGACGATCCGCCGACGCCGGACTCCCGGCAATCATTGCGGAAATCAAGAAAGCTTCGCCCAGTAAAGGCGTGATCCGCAGTGATTTCGCACCCGCCGATATCGCAAAAAGCTATGCCGAGGCGGGAGCTTCGTGCCTGTCGGTGCTGACCGACAAGGATTTCTTTCAAGGATGCGACGCATATATCGAACAGGTCAAGGCGGTATGCGAACTCCCCGTGTTGCGAAAGGACTTTTTGATCGATCCTTACCAGATATGGGAATCTCGCGCGATTGGCGCCGATTGCGTGCTGCTGATCGTCGCCGCATTAACCGACGATCAGCTCAGAAAGCTGGCCGATGAATCGACGGAACTCGGAATGGCGGTGCTCATTGAAGTGCACGATTTGGCGGAATTAGAACGCGCGCTCGAACTGGGCTGTCCCCTGATCGGTGTCAACAACCGAAACCTGAGAACGTTCGATACTAACTTGAGCACAACGCTCGATCTGCTGTCGCACATCCCCAAAGACCGGTTGGTGATTACCGAGAGCGGCATCCACAGCGCAGAGGATGTTTCGCTTATGCGCAAAAACGACGTCCACGGATTTCTGCTGGGGGAGGCGTGTATGCGCGCCCCGGATCCCGGCGGCAAGGTCAGGGAACTGTTTTTCAGCAATGCAGAAGCGAGAACCCGGAAGTCGTGAGGGCAAAAGTGTCGCTGCTCGAAGGCGTTTCGTTCGTGGGGACGGCGGACAGCGGTCACCGCGTCGTCATGGACGGTCCGCCGGAGTTTGGCGGCCGGAACAAGGGAACCCGTCCGATGGAAATGCTCCTCCTGGGACTCGGTGGATGCAGCGCATTCGACGTCGTGCATATGCTGCGAAAGGGGCGCGTCGATTTGACCAACTGTGAGGTCGAAATAGACGCCGAGCGCGCGTCGAGAGATCCGAAGGTGTTTACCCGGATCCATATGCATTTCGTGGTTTACGGCAATAGCGTACCGGAGTCGAAGGTGAAAAGGGCGGTTCAACTCTCCGCCGAGAAGTATTGTTCCGCTTCCATCATGTTCAGCCGGGTGGCGCGGTTGACCCATGATTATGAAATCATCGAGGGTTAGCGCTTAGTGCAATGTCAGATATGTTCGCTCAAATACGGGACGACTACTACCGCGCATGGTTCCGATACCACCCCGAGGCTGCACTGGATGCGGGAGTAATGGGTTACGAACACCTGCTCCGGCCGTACAGCGACGAGGAGCAGGGAGCATTGTTGTCGTTGAACGAAAAGCTGCTGGATGCACTGGAAGAAATGGATGAAACGGATCTGGGTCCGGATGACGACTTGGATCTGCAGCTCATGCGAGGTGCGGCGTTCCTGGAAATGGAGCAAATAGTGGATCACGACTGGCGCAAGCGGGATCCTGAAAAGTTTCTACCGCTGGAAGCCATTCATCAGCTCACGATACGCCACACCGATGATTTTGCCTCGGCTCTCAAGCGGCGCCTTGCCGGCATCCCGGAATACCTGCTCAACGCCAGGCACTATATCGGGCAGGACAGGGAGCGGATCCCCGCGCGGTGGTTGGAGTCGGCGATTACTGCCGTGGAATCGGGGGTGCTGTATCTCGAGGCCCTGACCGACAACGCCAGGGTCAAGGAACATATGGGTGAGCTGCCGGACCTCGATGCGCTGATTGCCGATGCGGTGGACACTTTTCAACACTACGCCCGGTTCCTCGAGCAGGATATCGGAGCCAGGGCCGTGGGAGACTTTGCCGTCGGCCACAAGCGGTTTTCCCATCTTCTGAAGTACCGCCATTTCCTGGATGTCCAGTCCGAGGACCTGCATGAATTCGGCAACCGGTTGTTCGATCACACGGCGCGTGAACTTATACAGGTGTGCCGCCGGCTTACCGGGGGCGAGGATCTTGCCGCGCTCGAGCAGCGGATACGGACCAGCGTCGCTGGACAAGAAAGTTTGGTGTCTGTTTACCGTCAGCAGATGGAGTTTGCCAGAGACTTCACCAGGTCGCATGATCTGGTAAGTTTCCCGGACAACGAAACGCTGTGCGTCGAGGAGACGCCGCTGTTTCTCAGGCACAAGATTCCCTTCGCCGCCTATGAGCCGCCGAACCCCGACGATGCTCTCCAGCGCGGTCACTACTTCATTACGCCGGCAGCGGACGAGGAGACGCTGGCGAGGCACAGCCTGCTCGCGATGTCGCACACAAGCGTACATGAAGGATATCCTGGCCACCATCTGCAGTTTACTACCGCGAACCGTCATCCCGCCGCGCGGTCGCTGGCGAGATTGTTGAACAGATCGGCAACCTTGTACGAAGGCTGGGCGCTGTATTGTGAACAGTTGATGTTCGAGTCCGGTTTTCTGGGTCAACCGGAAAGTGAGTTCGTTCTGTTGCGAGACAGGTTGTGGCGGGCGCTGCGGATCGTGCTCGACGTGGGCATGCAGACCCGGGGGCTGGCGATCGAAGACGCGGTCTCCATGATGACCGAGCGTCTGGGTTTTTCGGCGGTACAAGCGCTTGGAGAAGCGACCTGGTACAGCCGTGCTCCAACGGTTCCGATGGGGTATGCAACCGGATGGGCGATGATCAGCGCGGCGCGGGAGATGGTGCTTCAGGACTCGTCACCGGAATCGCTGAAATCGTTCCATGATGCGCTGCTGGCTCATGGCTCGTGTGCGCTGACATTGGTCCTGAAAAGTGCCTACGGGGCCGATCTCCTGGCCGATGTCGAGGCCCGGATCAAACACGAATAGAACAATGCAAACATCGACCCATGGAACCGGTGGAGGCCGGATCAGGGGTCAGCTGATTTCGCCGCTGTCACCGAGCCTTGGTATGACCCGCATTACCTCGCTGATAGTGGTGATACCCTGGGTTATCTTGCGGGCGCCACTTATGCGCAGGGGTTGCATTCCCTGTTTGATGCCCTGTTCCCGTATCGCCGCGGCGTCGGCATCCGGATTGACGAGATGCCGCAGCTCGGGTGTGATCTTGAGCATTTCGTACAAGCCGATGCGTCCCATGTATCCGGTATTTCTGCATTCGATGCAGCCTTGTTGCGTATAGGCGCCGGTCGGCAGTTGAACTTTCCAGGGCCGGGTCAGATCCTTCCAAGCCGCCTCGTCAACATCATATATTTTCTTGCACTGCGGGCACAGCGTGCGTACCAACCTCTGCGCCACGATCCCGAGAACCGTTGCATTGATCAGATAGGCGGGAATGCCGATCTCCAGTAGCCGGGTAATAGCCGAGGGGGCATCGTTGGTGTGCAGTGTAGACAGCACCAGGTGTCCGGTCAGTGCGGCCTGCACCGCCATGTCGGCGGTTTCGAGGTCGCGGATTTCACCGACCATGATTACGTCGGGGTCCTGACGCAGCAGTGCCCTGATGCCTGCGGCGAAAGTAAGGTCGATGCCCGGATGCACCTGAATCTGGTTGAACGATGGTTCGACCATTTCGATCGGGTCCTCGACCGTGCAGACGTTGATTTCCGGAGAGGCGATTTGACGCAGTGTAGAATACAAGGTGGTCGTCTTACCCGAGCCGGTGGGCCCGGTGACCAGGACTATGCCGTGGGGCTGGCTGACCAGTTCACGCCAGATTCCGAGTTCCTGCTCGGAAAGCCCGAGTTGATGGTGGTCGCGCCGCAGCACCTCGGGGTCGAACACGCGCATGACCAGTTTTTCCCCCAGGGCGGTGGGTACCGTGGACAGACGGAGCTCGATTTCCTGGCCATTGGGCGTTTTCGTTTTCAACCTGCCATCCAGCGGCCTGCGCTTTTCGGAGATATCCATTCGACCCAGGGTTTTTATCCGGCCCACGATGGCGGACATCACGTTTACCGGGACCTGGTATACGCGGTGCAGTACGCCATCGATGCGGAAGCGCACATAAGCCTTATCACGTCTTGGTTCCAGGTGTATATCCGAGGCGCGCTGCTCGAACGCGTACTGCAGCAGCCAGTCGACGATATGCACGACATGATGACTTTCGGCGTCCAGATTTCCCGCGCGGCCAAGTTCGACCAGTTGTTCCAGATTCTGTATGAGTTGAACGCTGCCTGTGGTGTCCCGGCGTGTCGCGATCTTCAACGACTTGGCGAGCTGATAGAACTCTTGGGTGTAGCGCGCTATTTCCAGCGGGCTCGCCAGCACCATAATGATTTCCTTGCGCAACAGCTGAGTCAGTTCATCGCGCCACTCGTGCGAGAAGGGATTGGCCGTCGCAATGACAACCGAATCCCGGGTGACTCTCAAAGGAAGTATTTTTCTTGCCGACGCGTAAGCGTGGGAAATGACTTTTGTCAGGGCGGTGACGTCGAGCTTGAGCGGATCGATTCGTTCGTAGGGCATGTCGACCTTTCCGGCCAGCCACTCCACGAGCTGATCCAGCTGGATCGTTTTTCCCGGGTGTCGCACATCGGCGGGCCGCTGGTCAGCGATGGCGACCAGCGGGTGAATTTTTGACAGGTCTTTTGCCCGCGACACCATGTGGATACGCTTCGCATCGGGCTGGGATATATATCCATCCAACACCAGCTCTTCCAGCAGACCCCGCATTTCAAGGGACTGCACCCTGCCGTCTGCCGCATTTACGACTGAAGTCTCCTGCATGGTGTATATCATAGCAGATCAACGATTTTTTTAAGGCGGGTATGTTTATATGGTATGGTATTTGCCGCGGGGGCGGGTCCGATATTGACGCACGGTTTGTGTTGTTTTAGGACCGGCTTCCAATCGTCGTTTCCCTAATTTCAGTTGGCATAGAGTGATTGGATGGCCTGGATACTACTGGTAGTCGCACTGGCCCTCGTAACCGGATATCTGATCATCACATTCGGGTACAGGACTTCTATTATCATCTTCCTCGTTACGCTGGTCCTCGGCTTGGTGCTCATCATCTGGTACGCCGAGTTCTACGAGGGCACGCGTTCCGACCTGATTTCCACCGAGCAGATAAATCTGGTCAATTTCAAGGTAGACGTAACCTACGGTAACAGCTATCAGATGTTTGCACGAGTGCTGAACGGGTCGCCGGAGCATGTTCTGACAGCGGTTGGCCTTGAACTCAACGCCTCGGATTGTCCTTCCAAGGAAGAAGATCAAAACTGTGTGATCGTAGGCCAGCAGGAGCAGGAAATTCAAATAGTCGTGCCGGCCCGGCAGGCTCGCGACATCACTCACCAGTTTATTTTCCCGCCCATGCGGCCCCAGGGACATTTGGTATGGAACTTTCGGATTCAGTACGTCAAAGCGCAAAAGTAAACCGAAGTCTTGGTTAAGGGCTTTGGTAAACCAGTTGCCGTGACAATATTTGCGCCCAAATCCACCAAGGGTCGGGGCGCGCTATCCAATGCCGAGGGTCGCTTCGAATCGGTGCGCCGTGACGAATTCGACGACGGCTGGGATCTTGAAGAGGAAACCGTGCCGCTCCGCACGACCGTCGCCGAAGACCGGAGCAGGTCCGTGATTTCCAGAAACGCCTCCCCCGATGTCCCGTTCGATCAATCGGTCAATGCATACCGCGGATGTGAGCACGGTTGTATATATTGTTATGCACGGCCCTCTCATTCCTACCTGGGATTGTCTCCGGGCCTCGATTTCGAAAGCAGGCTTTTTTACAAGCCCCGGGTGGTAGATCAGTTGAAGTGCGAACTTAGCGCCTTGGATTACCGGTGCGATGTTCTGGCATTGGGCACTAACACCGACCCATACCAGCCCATAGAAAAGCGGTTCGGCCTTACACGCGGAATTCTGGAACTTTGTCTGGACACGCAACAACCGGTGACGATTACAACGAAGTCCGGCATGGTCGAGCGGGACCTGGATCTGCTGATCAAGCTGGCCAGCCGGCGTCTGGTCGTGGTAAGCGTGTCATTGACTACGCTCGATAAGACCGTGGCACGCAGGCTTGAACCGCGCGCCGCCGCACCAAGCCGCAGGCTCCGCGTCGTCTCGACGCTTTCTGAGGCTGGGGTTCCGGTTCACCTGTCTGTAGCGCCGGTTATTCCTGCGCTGACGGATCACGAATTGGAGTCGATTATGCGGGAGGGCGCGGCGCGCGGTGCCGACTATGCGAGTTATACGCTTCTGCGCCTGCCATGGGAATTAAAGGACCTGTTCCGGGAGTGGCTGCAGCAGCATTTCTCCGGAAAAGCGGATCACGTCATGAACCTGGTGCGGCAATCGCGCGGTGGGCGTGACTATGACGCGGATTTCGACCATCGCAAAAGCGGTACCGGACCTTTCGCGGATCTGCTTGCTCGGAGATTCCGACTGCAATGCAGCCGGCTGAAATTGAACGTCGGCAAGATGCCGCTGGATACGCGGCACTTCAGACCGCCGCACGGCCAGCAAGCGTTGCCATTATGAGTAATAGTCCACTATGCTGACAAAGATCCTTTTCACGGCCCTGGTCGTTTTCGCAGTCTATGCGTTTTATCGCATCAAACGCCGGGTGCCCCAAAAGACGGCTTCTGTTGCGGCCACCACGGCTACGAGCCCGATCGGTCGCTACGGGGCCTACGGATTCGTTGCGGCGCTGCTGATCGTTTCTGCTGTTATCTTCACCTACCAGTGGCAGCAGGCTCACAAGATCGTGACAATTCGTGTTATCGACGGCAACAGCAGCAACGTCACCGTCTACAAGGCCTATAAGAAATCAATCAAAGGCAGCCGGTTTGAGTCCCTTGACGGCAAATCCGTTGTACTGGGGGAGGCTGAGCGCGTTGAGTTCATCAACGATTAATAGCGTGTATGCGAGACGAGGTCCCGAAAATCGCCGGCTGAGCGGTCCTGAGTCTGGTCTCAGCCCGAGCCTGTAGCGTAATAGTCAGGTCGTCGGCGCATAGTTTGATCAAGTTGTTCGGATGCCCGGGGCCATTCGCACCTTTCCCGTACCTGGAAATATTGTCAATCGAGCGCGTAATCATTAGGATGTTGTCGAGCAAATCCCGTGAATTAAAAGATGTCTGTCAATAGCAAAGAATCTCCCCTCAATTTTGGAAGGGCGCAGGAGTCGGTGTACGAATCCTGGAAACCGTCGGCGCTCGAGATCAAGGCGGCTCGCTGGCTGCTCACCATAATGGAAGATGCTCCGGTGGAATTTGAGCTGTGGGACGGTCAAAGGATTCAGGCCTACACAGGCAAACCTGAGTTACTGCTGCGGTTCAGGAACAGAAAGACATTATGGGGCGTCCTGACCAATCCGGACCGGAATCTGGGAGAGGCATACAGCCTCGGATCGCTCGAAGTCGAGGGTGACCTGGTGCGCCTGGCGGAAATTGGTACGACGCATAGGCCGGATTTTCTAGCGGAACGCTCGATGCTGGGTAAACTCGTCAACGTGTTTGGCCGGGCAAAGTCCAACAATCTGTCCGGTTCCAAAGACAATATCCATCACCACTACGATCTGAGCAATGAATTCTACAGATTGTGGCTCGATCGGGATCACATGCAGTATACATGCGCTTATTACGAGAACGCCGAAAGAACCCTGGAGCAGGCACAGCGGGCTAAACTCGATCACGTATGCAGGAAGTTGCAGCTGAAACCCGGCGACGAGGTCATGGAGGCCGGCTGTGGCTGGGGTGGTCTGGGGCTGTTCATGGCCAGGGAATATGGTGCAAAGGTTCGGGCCTTCAACATTTCCCACGAACAGATCAGGTTCGCCCAGGACAAGGCCAGAGAGGCAGGACTACAGGACCAGGTTCAGTACATCGAGGACGACTATCGAAACGCCAGTGGCAAGTGCGATGTATTCGTTTCGGTTGGGATGCTCGAACACGTCGGCGCGGAAAATTTCCAAACGTTGGGCGGGGTGATCGACAGATGCCTGCGCAAGGAGGGGCGGGGACTGATACACAGTATCGGGCGAAACAGACCTCGCCCGATGAACATATGGGTAGAAAAGCGAATATTCCCCGGTGCTTACCCGCCGACTATAAAGGAGATGATGGACATCTTCGAGCCCTTCAATTTTTCGGTTCTGGACGTTGAAAACTTGAGGCTCCACTATGCAAAGACCCTGGAGGACTGGGCGCAGCGGTACGAAGAGAACATAGATACGATTCAACGAATGTTCGACGTTATCTTCGTGCGCGCCTGGCGGCTTTACCTGTGCGGTTCCATTGCGGCGTTCCGGACGGGTGAACTTCAGCTCTTTCAGGTCTTGTTCAATCGAGGCGTGAACAATGATGTGCCCTGGACCCGGGAGCATTTATACCGCTAGCCCGCAGATTTCAATGGTTCATTGATCGGAATGGTTCAGGAGGCGCTGCTTGTCTTCTCCGCTTCGAGTATGGAAAAGTCTGTACCCCGCCCCTTCGATGCGGGTGTTGCGCGGTCCCAAGCCCAGTCTTTTAGGATCTTGATTTGTTCCTTCATGGTTCTGGACAAAGGTACCATCATTCGAGCGAGATCCGCTATGTCGCGGGTATTGAATGCCCGATTTTCCTTGTGAGCGCGAATTCGCGCGGCGATCACGACCTGCTCGATTTCCGCACCGTTCCAACCCTTGGTCTCCAGCATCAATGATTTCATTTTGAATTTTTCCGGATCGGCACCGTTGCTCTCGAGATGTATCCGGAACAGCTCCTGCCGTTCTTCATCGTCGGGCAGATCGACGAAGAACACCTGGTCGAACCGGCCCTTGCGGATAAGTTCGGCGGGCAGGATCTCGATTCGGTTTGCCGTCGCGGCGACGAATACTAGCGGTGGTTTCTCCTGCATCCACGTCAAAAACGCGGAAAAGATGTGCGACTGGATGGTGTTGGTTCTCTCGGTGAAACCCAGGCCGTTTTCGATCTCGTCGATCCAAAGCACCGCGGGCGCCAGAGACTCGATAGCGCGAAGGGCTTTGTGAAATGCCGCCTCCGGATTGCCGTAGATGTTCGAGAAAACCAGGTTCATGTCCAGTCTGAACAGCGGAACGTTCCAAATATTTGCCACGACCTTGGCGCACAGACTCTTGCCGCAGCCGCTTACCCCCATGATCAGGATGCCCCTGGGAACGGGCAGTCCTTCGTCTATGGACTGCTGATTGAAGATGGTCGACCGCTCTGTTATCCAGGTCTTAAGATAAGACAGGCCCCCGACGTGATCGAGTCTCTTGTCGCTCGGAACATACTCAAGATAACCCGCTCCGGTCGCGATGGTTTTCTTGGTATCGCGGATCTCGTCCAGCAAAGAGGTCCGGCTGAGCTTCTGCCCGCTCAGCACGGCATGCAGCACATGCTCCGCCTCATAAATGGTAATTCCTTTCAGGGAAAGCGCCATGTCACGAAGCAGGCTGTCCGGAATGTTCTTTTGCGTGTACTGCGAGACGATATTCTTGGTCAAATCAACCAGGTCGTCGGTCGAGGGCGGGGGTATATCTACGATGTAGATATTCTTCGCCAGCGATTCAGGCAGGGAGAACACGGGCGAGAGGATGAAAAGGTGCGCACCCTTGACGGAGCGCAGGGTGTAATAGGCGTCGCGCAGCCCGCGAATCAGAGCGGGGTCGTCCATGAAAGGGGTCAGGTCCTTGAACACGAAAAAGCCCGCTCGCGGGTCGCGTATCAGCTCCTCCAGCGCCACGGCTGGATCGGTGGTCGCCGGGTCCTCGCTGTCGTCGAGCCCATGGGTACAGGTCCAGCACCGAATCTTCGCGTCCTCACCCGCGATTCTCTGCAGGGACCGCATTACCCGGTCCTCTTCAGGTGAGTGCAGATACAGTATCGGGTGCCTTGCCTTTAGCGTTTTTTCGATCCGTTGGTCCAGAACGTTCATGACGCGGTGGGATTACGGCGGCCGAAGCCGCCAACTATTGCGTTCATTTTCACAGCCTAGCATAGTTCAGGTGAACCGTGTTGAATGGCGGTCGGACGAAGCTACCTAGCGATGAAACGTATATACTCCGCAGCGAGCCTGCCAGAGGCCCACTTGCTGTTGCATCAACTGCATGAACAGGGTATCCGCGCGTTGGTGTTCAATGAAAACGCTCAGGGGGGCGTCGGGGAACTCCCTTTCACCCACGTCTACCCGGAAGTCTGGATTGACAACCCGGAGGACGAACGGCGTGCACGCCGGATCGTATCGGAGTTCGAAAACGGGTCCCGGACTGAACGCAACCGGCAATGTTCCGAATGTGGCGAAAACAATCCGGCGACATTCGAAATCTGCTGGCATTGCGCGGCGGAGTTCCGCAGCGACAATCCCGACAACACCTAATTCGCATGTCAAATCGCATGCCAGCGAACAAAAGACGACCGCGTAAAACATCGAGCAAAAAGAAGACCAGGACGAAGCCGGGATCCGGGACCAGATCCAGGCAAGCTTCTTCGGTTCGCGTGTTGATGCGGCTGTTTGCGGTGCTCGCTTTTTTCGCGCTGGCAGGCTATACCGTTTACCTCGACATTACGGTGCGCGACAAGTTGGAGGGAAGCCGATGGGCTATCCCTTCCCACATATACAGCCGGCCTCTGGATATCTTTCCCGGAATGGTGATCACCAGACCGGAACTTGTTGGTGAACTCAAGCAGTTGGGCTACCGCGCGGTGGCGCATCCGGATTCACCCGGGACCTTTGCGCAGTCGAAGTACCGTGTTCGGATCTATCTCAGGGGATTCACATTCTGGGACGGATCAAGCGAGCCGCGGATCATCGATTTGCGGATAGAGGGCAATGTCGTTACGGCGCTTCACGATGCTCACGGTAATCCGTCGGACAGCGCCCGATTGGAGCCCAGATTATTCGGCAGCATTTCTCCTGGACATCATGAAGACCGCGCGCTGGTTCGTCTGGAAGACGTTCCGCAAGACCTGGTCCATGCGCTCCTGGCGGTTGAGGATCGCGCGTTCTACAAGCATTTCGGGATCGATCCGCGAGGGCTCGCGCGCGCCATGTGGGCGAACCTCAGTGCCGGCGGGGTGGTGCAGGGCGGCAGCACCCTGACGCAGCAGCTCGCGAAGAATTTTTTTCTTACCCAGGAGAGAACCATCCAGAGAAAACTCACGGAAATGCTGATGGCCCTGCTGCTGGAGCTGCACTATGAAAAGGACGAGATACTGGAGGCATACATCAATGAAGTCTATCTGGGCCAATCGGGCAATCGCGCCATCCACGGCTTCGGCCTGGCCAGTCTGTTCTACTTCGCGCGCCCCCTGGACGAACTCAACCTGTCGGAGCTGGCGCTGTTGACCGCTCTGGTAAAGGGCGCATCCTACTACAATCCGTTCCGATCGCCTGAACGCGCGAAGACGCGGCGTAATCTTGTTCTTGGCAATATGGTCGAGTTGGGTTATGTCGACAGCACTGCCGCAGCCGAAGCCAGGAAAGCGCCACTCGGCGTGACGAGAAAAGGGAGGTATTCGTCCACGGAGCATCCGGCCTACCTCGACTTCGTTCGGCTCCAGCTGCGCCGCGATTATCAGGAAGATGGCCTGCGCAAGGCGGGCCTGCACATTATTACCGCCCTCGATCCCCGGATTCAGGGCGTAGTCGAGAAGTCGGTGGGCCAAAGACTGAGCGCCATCGAGAAACAGAAAAATCTGCCGGAGGGCTCCCTGCAGTCTGCGGTGCTTGTGGTGCGCACCGACAACGGTGAAGTCGTAGCGCTTGCAGGGGGCAGAGCGCCGCGATTCGCCGGTTTCAATCGGGCTCTGGAAGCGGAAAGACCCGTCGGGTCCTTGATAAAGCCGCTGGTGTTTCTCGCCGCGCTGGAACGCGGTTACAGTCTGGCCAGCATGCTGGACGACGGTCCGCTTGTTGTCGAACAAGCCGGTGCACCCGTGTGGAAACCACAAAACTACGATGGCACGTCGCACGGCTCCGTTCGATTGATCGATGCCCTGAGTTACTCCTACAACATAGCAACCGCAAGACTGGGTCTGGAGATCGGTATCGACCGAGTCGTACGACTGCTGCGCAGGCTTGGGTTGAACAGGGAGGTAAGTGGCTACCCGTCTTTTTCCCTCGGAGCAGTCAACCTGACGCCTCTGGAAATGACTCAGATGTACCTGGCTTTCGCCAGCGGCGGCTTTCTCATTCCACTGCGCACTACCCGGTCGGTGCTGAACCAGGACATGCAGCCGCTGGCTCGATATCCGCTGTCGCTGGAGCAGGTCATCGAGGGCGAACAAATGACGGTCCTCAATGCCGGGCTGCAATCTGTAGTGGCAAAAGGCACCGCCAGGTCGCTGAACACGCGCTTCCCGCCGAATCTGAAGCTGGCGGGGAAGACTGGAACGACCAACGGCTACCGGGACAGCTGGTTTGCGGGCTACGGCGGCAACTACCTTGCCGTGGTGTGGGTGGGTAGAGACGATAACAAACCGACGGGGCTGACCGGCGCGTCGGGTGCGATGCAAATCTGGGGGGATATCATGAAAGAAGTCCACATCCAGCCGGTCGACCTGCCGGCGCCCGCGTCGATCGAGTATGTGCAGATCGATCAGTACGGTCAGTTGGCGACCGGTTGCTCAGGCGCACAAACTCTGCCGTTCGTGCCCGGCACCATGCCCGATCGATACGCGTCCTGTGCCAGCGTCAAGAAGCGGCGTGATAAGTCCGCGAAAAAGCAAAGCTGGCTCGAAAAGCTGTTCGACACGAACAGGAAATAGAGTGCGAATATCCACAAAACAGTTAACGTGCACCTGGTGACAAATGAGAATCAAGATATTGTCGGGTCTCGGACTTGCTTTGGTTACGCTGGTCGTCCTGGCATCCTGCACGACCACGGCTTCCAGGCCGGAGCGCCAGCCAATATCCGATCAGGCGGCGGTGGTGAACTGGGTAGACAGCGCCCGGCATTTCCGCGATCGCAAACAGTTCGATCAGGCGGCGGTAATACTGGAAAGAGCCCTGCGCATCGAGCCCGGCAATGCGCGCTTGTGGCACGAATTGGCCCGCGTGCACCTGGATCAGGGAAATTTCGATCAGGCGATCCAGTTTGCCACCAAGTCGAACGCTTTGACGCGGGACAATGAACTGAAAACGAGCAATAGACGCCTCGTCAATGCCGCCCAATCACGATGCACAACCACGTCGCTCTCATCGTGCCGGAAAGTGATACAAAACCAGTACGGCCGGCCTTAGCCCGCATTTCTCACCAGGATAGGCTTTTCCAAGACACACCGTTTTTTGGACAAATCCATAGACCTCGATGTTTGCCATGCTTCACGAGATTCTATAGCCGCCTGGTGAAAAATGCGGGTTAGATGCAGGATATCGGTTATGGTCCGATGACGGGCGCCGACGGCAGCGGAGCGGGAGCGGCAACGCGGGCGGCGGACCCCAGGGTTCCGCCAGCGCCGGCTATGCCGGGGGCGGCGATGACGGCTCCGACGGCGGTATCCGCAGCGGGCGCGGGCTCAGAGGCGCGCGCCAGCCCGGCGCCTGGTGGGACGGCACCCTGGGCGGCGTCGTTCGCCACATCGGCGGCTTCCGAAGCACGGCTGGATGACCTGGCGGCGTCGTCGGCCGCTTGTTTGATCTGTTCCTGCGGGGCATTCTCCCTGGACAGTTTGACCGCTGTTTTCGTGGCGCCGGCGGCGCTTTCGGTCTCGCTGGCGGCGGCATTGGTGTCCCGGGCCGCGCGGTTGGTGTTGGTCGTCACCTGGGAGCTGCTGGCGGATTTGGCGGATTTGGCCGCTTCGACTGCGGCGTCTTTGGCAGCTTCGGCAAAAGGTTCAGAGGCTTCGGCGGCGGCCTGCGCGGCGTCTTCAAGGGATTTGTCGTATGGATTTGCCGCGAGTTCAGCAGCGGCCTCAGCGCTGGCCTCGGCGGCCTTGGCACTTTGACCGGCAGCTTCCGCGGCCTGCGTAGCCCTGGTGCCCGCTTCGAAGTCGGGCTCCATTATCAATGGGTTGGTTGTGATCGAGGGGGCCCCGCTGGCTCGTCCCAGGTTATCGCCGGGAACGTCCGCAGCGGAAATTGCTTGCGTGTCGAATATCAAATTGACTTCGGTGTCGACGCTTTTCTCGGCGACCTTATCGCATTCGCCGGGTTCGAAGGGTTCGTTTTTGTAAAACACACCCCCGCCGTCTTGCTCACAAATGTATATCGTCTCAGCGGCTATCGCCGGTGTGGCGGCAATGATGCAGAAAGTAATCAGGTAAGACGCTACTCTGTTCATGATTCCCAAACCTCGGATGCTATTATAACCTCGTCGGCGAACATTCACTAAAAGGGATATCACGGGACGCTTTGACGCACCTTTCCTGATCAGATTATACGGCGTACCTCCTCGACTTTTTGGTTCGAACTGCGCTGATTGAGGGTCGTCTGGGGCACCGGCACATCGAGCCCTTTTTGAACGCCCGGGCGCCTCGCGAGAGACTGGACCCAGCGAGTCAAATGCGGGAGATCATCGATCTCGACACCCGCCCAACCGTGCCGTCGAACCCACGGAAAAGTCGCGAAATCGGCTATCGACAGGTCGCCGGCAAGGAACTCGTTGTCACCGAGCTGGCGATTCAGTACCTCATACAGACGCCTAGTTTCGGACTGGTACCTGTCGATGGCAAAGCGGATCTTCTCAGAAGCATAGCGGTAGAAGACATGGGCTTGCCCCTGCATCGGTCCGAGCCCCCCCATCTGCAGCATGAGCCACTGCAGCACGCGCGACCGGGACTTCGGCTGCGTCGGAAGAAATGCCCCCGACTTGTCAGCCAGATATACCAGAATGGCCCCGGATTCGAAGACAACGAAATCGTCTTGGTCACTGTCGACGATTACCGGGATGCGCCCATTGGGGTTGAGCGCTAGGAACCAGTTTTCTTTTTGTTCCTTCGCCGACAGCTCGATGTGCGTGAATCGGTACGGCAGACCGCACTCCTCCAGCATGATCGAAACCTTGTATCCGTTTGGCGTGGGTGAGGTATACAGCTCGATCATTTCAATCCTTGCGGCCATGGCCGCCCGCGGCAATCACGGTCCGAGAATACCCCCCGGCGGCAGCGGTGCCGGAGGGGCCACCGCGCCTCCGGCAGCGGCTGTCCCCGTTCCGGAGGTGCCGGCAGTCCTAGCCGTTGTGCCGGTATTCGCCGTCGGCGGTTCTTTAACCGGGGTGTTGCCGGGATCACCCACGCCCAGCTCGTCCTCCTCGCCGGTGATGAGCACGTCCTCGTCTTCACGCTCATCAGGTGCGCCGGACCGCTCGGAAGTCGAGCTGCCCGAGGGTGCCTGCTGCTGCTGTCCGGTGAATTCGGCGGCCGGAATCACATTGGCGTCCGGATCGAGGTCCTTCTGCTCGACCTTGCATTCGGCATCGCTGGGTTCCTGGTCCTGGTAGATGACGCCGCTGCCGTCCAGCAGTACGCACTTATAAAGAGTCAATCCGCTTGCGGGACCGGCAATAGCCAGGGTGAGTAACAAAATGCAAATGATTGATCTAAGCATAGTGGAACTATAGCCCATCGCGGCTTGATGGTCAGCCACAAGCCGCTACAATACGCCGCCTATGACAGATGACCGCTACAGACCCGACGAGATAGAACTGAAGGTACAGCAGTACTGGGAAGACAACCAGAGTTTCAGGGTGACAGAGGACCCCGCTCGCGAAAAGTTCTACTGCCTGTCGATGTTTCCCTATCCGTCGGGGAAACTGCATATCGGCCACGTCCGCAACTACACCATCGGTGACGTCCTCTCCAGGTACCAGCGAATGCAGGGCAAGAACGTCCTGCAGCCCATGGGATGGGACGCGTTCGGTCTTCCCGCGGAAAACGCCGCCATCCAGAACCAGGTGCCGCCGGCGAAATGGACCTACGAAAACATCGATGCCATGCGGGCGCAATTGAAGCGGCTTGGCTTCGGCTACGACTGGTCGAGGGAATTCGCCACCTGCAAGCCTGAGTACTACAAATGGGAGCAGTGGTTTTTCACCACCCTGGTAAACAAGGGTCTGGCCTACAAGAAAATGGCGGTGGTGAACTGGGACCCGGTCGAGCAGACGGTGCTGGCCAATGAGCAGGTGGACAGCGAGGGTCGCGGGTGGCGTTCCGGGGCGCTTGTCGAACGGCGTGAAATCCCGCAGTGGTTCCTTAAAATCACCGAGTATGCCGATGAACTGCTTAGCAGCCTGGACGATCTCGAGGGCTGGCCCGATGCGGTCAAGACCATGCAGCGCAACTGGATCGGTAAATCCCGGGGAATCGAATTTTCGTTTGCCATCGACGGCAGCGACGAGCGAATAAGCGTGTACACGACACGGCCAGACACCATCATGGGCATCACCTACGCCGCGGTGGCGGCGGAGCACCCGCTGGCCCAGGAAGCCGCCAGATCGAATCCGGAACTCGCGGCGTTCATCGCCGAGTGCAAAAAATCCAAAGCGGCGGAAGCTTCAATCGAGACACTCGAGAAAAAAGGCGTGCCCACCGGCATCGAGGCAATCCACCCCGTCAACGGCGAAAAGATAAAGATATGGGCGGCCAACTTCGTGCTGATGGGATACGGCACCGGGGCAATCATGTGCGTGCCGGGGCATGACCAGCGCGACTGGGAGTTTGCCAGGCAATACGGTATCGAGATCAGGCAGGTGATCAGGCCGTCGGAAGGCCCTGATGTCGACATCGCGGACGGCGCGTATGTTGAATACGGGATTACGTGCAATTCCGGGCGCTTCGATGGCATGGACTATGCAAGGGCCTTCGACGCCGTGGCGGACTACCTGGAAACCGAGGGCGTCGGTCAACGCAGAACTAATTTTCGCATCCGCGACTGGGGTGTCTCGAGGCAGCGTTACTGGGGATGTCCGATACCCGTGGTCTACGACGAGGCGGAAAATGTCTATCCCGTGCCTGCCGAGGACCTGCCGGTAGAGTTGCCGGAGAATGTCGAATTCCAGGGCGTCAAATCCCCGATCAAGGATGACCCCGAGTTCCTCAGAACCCGGGTCCCGGGCACCGACCGTCCCGCTACAAGGGAAACCGATACCTTCGATACTTTTTTCGAGTCATCCTGGTATTTTGCGAGATTCTGCTGCCCCGATAACGACAGCGCCATGCTTGATGAACGCGCCAATTACTGGTTGCCGGTGGATCAGTATATCGGCGGAATAGAGCACGCCGTGCTGCACCTTCTTTACGCCCGCTTCTTCCACAAGCTGATGCGGGATGAAGGGCTGGTCGATTCCGATGAGCCTTTCACCAGATTGCTTACCCAGGGCATGGTATTGAAGGATGGGGCCAAGATGTCGAAATCGAAGGGCAACACCGTAGATCCCCAGTCGATGATTGATCGATACGGCGCTGATACGGTCCGTCTGTTCGTTATGTTCGCCTCTCCGCCGGACCAATCGCTGGAGTGGAATGACGATGCCGTGGCGGGCGCACACCGGTTTCTGCGCCGGCTTTGGGCACTGTTCCGGAAGCGTTCTGAGTTAATTCGCGATGCCGCGCCGGTTTCGGGAAATGATCTGAACACGGAGTTGAAGGAGTTCCGCACACTGCTGCATGGAATGCTTTCCAGGGTCAATGCCGACTACGAGCGCACTCGTTACAACACGGTAATTGCCGCCTGTATGGAGCTCACCAACGCGGTGGAAAGACTCGATTGGGAAAAGTTCGGCGATGCCGGTGCCTCGGTTTTGAGGGAGGCGCTCACAGTGCTGACCAAGGTGCTGGCGCCCGTGGTCCCCCACATAATGCACGTTCTGTGGACGGAAATAACTGATGGATCTGATCTGCTGGATGCTTCGTGGCCCGACGTCGACGAGAAGGCGCTTCGGACCGAGGTAGTGCAAATGGTGGTTCAGGTAAACGGTAAACTGCGCGGCCGCATTCAAGTTCCAGTCGATGCCGGTGAAGACTCGATCAGGGAGGCCGCGCTTGCCGATCGTAAAGTAGCACAGCATGTCGGTGACGCCCGGATCAATAAGTGCATAGTCGTGCCGAAGCGCTTGATCAACATCGTTGTGGGATGACATATAATGCAAACAGGGAACCTGTCCGAGCCTGCATTTGCGCGGTTTCAATTGATGAAATGTAACGATACACTATGCCTATGCGTTTACTATTGACTTTCGTCGTGTGTGCGTCCCTGACCGCGTGTGGTTTTCACCTGCGCGGACAGCTTCCCATCCCGGACAGCATCAAAACAATCAGTGTTCAGAGCGACGACAGAGAGCTGCGCACCAAGCTTGTGGAAGCGCTCAGCTTCAGCGGCGCCACCGTTGTGGAGAGCCCGTCGGACGCGCTCGCGCTGTTGGATCTCAAGAACGTCAGGTACGAAAGAGAGGTGCTTACGATCGACGACCGCGGCAAAGTTACCGGTTATATCCTGCGTTACAGAGCTCGTTTTACGCTGACATCTGCCGAGGGTGAAAGCCTCAGGCAGTCCGCCCTCGTCACCAGGCGTGACTTCAACTTCGATCCGGACCTCATACTGCAGGCTGAAATCGAAGAGGAAAGCCTGCGTCAGGATATGTTAACGGATTTGACCCAGCAGATCCTTCGGCAAATCGCTACGGTCACCGCCTCACTCGCACCTGCCGGTCCCGCGGTGTCCATCGGCCGCGTCACCAGGACCTGACCCGTTCTAACACGCGGGGACCTCGTGCTTCGCTTCAGGGGATCCGGACCCGGCAACTGGCGCCGGACTCAATTGTGACTTCGTTTCGGTATGCACAATAGGATAACGCTGATTTTTGGAGATGAGCCGCTGCTTGTGGAAGAAACGGCGGACGAACTCCGCGCTGGCGCCCTGAGCGAGGGCTTCGAAGAGCGTCTGGTCATGACCGCCGAGCCGGGATTCGATTGGGGCCGGTTGGATGAGGCGGCTCGGAGCATGTCGCTTTTCTCCGTTCGGCGCCTGATCGATTTGCGCATGCCGACCGGCAAACCCGGAGAGCAGGGTACCCGGGCGCTGTCCCGCTTTTGTGAACGGCCGCCTCCCGACACCGCACTTCTCATCGTTAGCGGCAGGCTGGACGCCAGAACCCGCAAGATCAAGTGGTATAAAACCATCGAGAAAACGGGGCATGTGATCGAAAAGAAACGGGTGCCCGCGTCCAAGTTGCCGGCTTGGATCGTCGCTAGGGCCCGGACGCGGGGCTTTACCGTGGAGCATGATGCGGCGGTTTTGCTGTCGCACTATACGGAAGGAAATTTACTGGCGACCGCGCAGGAAATCGATAAACTGAAACTTCTGGGCCCGGAACGCGGCACGGTGCGCTTCGATGACGTCGCCGGCAGTATTACCGATAATGCACGATTCAGCGTATTTACGCTGGTTGACTATTGCCTCGCGGGGGATGCCGTCAAGGCGATGCGCAGCCTGACCGGTTTGAAGCGCGAGGGTGCCGAACCGGCAATCATTGTCTGGGCGCTGGCCAATCAGGTTCGTACCTTGTATCGCCTTTGCCAGGCCATCGAAGCCGGACAACCCAGGGCGCAGCTATTCAAATCGTTCCGGGTATGGTCCAGGCAGGTCCCGCTGGTTAACAAGGCCCTGGGTCGCTGCGGCGGGGAGGGTTGGGCATCGATGCTCCAGGATGTGGCTGCATTGGACAGGGTGCTGAAAGGCCGTGAAACCGGAAGCGTTTGGTCAGGCATCGAGAGAATTTGCCTGGCTATGTGCCAAAGCGGTTGTGTTAGAGTACCCGCTTGATGATTAAAGCGCAGTGATTGCCAGAAACAGTACCGTGACTCAAGCGAATGCAAAAGTCGACATAACTGCAACGAACGTCGAAGCCTATGTGCAGAGACTTGGCCGGGATGCCAAAAAATCCGCTCGCGTCATGGCGTCCGCCAGCACCCTCCATAAGAACAGGGCACTGGAGATTACCGCCGAGCGGTTAGAACAGAGGCGGGGCTATCTGGCGAAGGAAAACGCCCGCGATCTGGAATCCGGCAGGCGTAAAGGGCTGGCGGATTCGCTCCTCGATAGACTGGAACTCACCAACGCGCGCATCGACGCCATGGTCGAAGGATTGCTGCAGGTCGCCTCGTTGCCGGACCCGATAGGCGAAATCGCGGACATGAAGTACAGACCAAGCGGCATACAGGTTGGGCGAATGCGCGTGCCCTTGGGCGTCGTCGGTATCATCTATGAGTCCAGGCCCAACGTGACGTCTGACGCGGCGGGATTGTGCATCAAGTCGGGCAATGCGGCGATTTTAAGGGGTGGCTCGGAGGCTATCTGCTCGAATCTGGCAATCGCGGATTGCATCAAGCAGGGGCTCGATGCGAGTGGATTGCCGGACTCGTCAGTTCAGGTCGTCAACATCCCGGATCGTGCCGTGGTAGGCAGGCTTCTGGCCTCTCCGGAATATGTCGATGTGATCATTCCCCGGGGCGGCAAGGGCCTGATCGAGCGGATAACACGCGACTCGGTGATACCGGTCATCAAGCACCTCGACGGTATTTGCCACGTTTATATCGATGAACATGCCGATATCGAGAAGGCGATCGCCATTGCCTGCAATGCAAAGATGCAGCGCCTCGGTGTATGCAACACCATGGAAACCCTGCTCGTCGCCGCGTCGATCGCACGAAAGATTCTGCCCCGCCTGTGTGAGCTGTTCGTCAAGGGGGGCGTTGAATTGCGTGGGTGTGACGCGACACGGGCCATGTGCGCCGGCGTCGCAGCCGCGATAGAGGATGATTGGAGCACGGAATATCTCGCTGCCGTACTGTCCATCCGCATCGTCGAGGGGCTCGACGATGCCATCGACCACATCGACAAATACGGATCTCACCACACCGACGCGATCGTGACCGAGCACATGCACACTGCACAACGCTTCCTTCGTGAGGTCGATTCGAGCTCGGTCATCGTCAATGCGTCAACGCGTTTTGCGGACGGATTCGAATACGGACTGGGCGCCGAAATAGGCATCAGCACGGATAAGCTGCATGCGCGCGGGCCGGTCGGTCTGGAAGGTCTGACGACGCAGAAATTCATTGTCATCGGGGATGGCCACATAAAAACATGATCCGGAAGTCGACCCCACAACTCATGGACCGTGCGGATTGATCGGTATCGTAGGCGGCACATTCGATCCAGTTCACAATGGGCACATTTGCCCGGTCCATCGTCTTACAAGAGACGTTGCTTTTGTAAAAATCCACTATGTGCTGTGTGCCCGCCCGCCGCACCGGGATCCGCCCTCGGCGTCCGTGCGCGATCGCTACACCATGCTGGAACTCGCCCTGGAGTCTTATCCTCTGTTCGAGGCCGATGATCAGGAGATAGAAAGACCCGGCCCTTCATACACGATTCATACCCTGATTAACCTGCGTCACAAATACAAGGATCGGCCGCTGTGTCTCATTCTTGGTTTGGATGCATTCCAGGGCCTGAAATCCTGGTACCGCTGGCAGGAAATCTCGGAGATGGTAAATCTCCTGGTACTGTCCAGGCCGGGATGGAAACCCGATGACAGCTTTGTTCACGGCGACCTGCAGCGCTTGTGTCAACGCAACGCGGGTCTGGTGATGCTATGGAACGGCGTCGAGATGCCGTTTTCATCTACCGAGATAAGACGACGGCTCGGTGCGGGAGAAGCTGTGAGCGAACAGGTGCCTGAAAAGGTGCTGCAATACATTTATGCGAATAAATTATACGGTGCGAATCGACTATGAATGAAGAACCCGACCAGGTTGACATCGACGATCTGAAACGCCTGGTGTTGCAGATCCTTGAAGATATGAAGGCTCAGAACGTCAAGACGCTCGATGTCCGCCAACTGACCGATGTTACGGACCTCATGATCATCGCCAGCGGGACTTCGGACCGCCACGTAAAATCCATGGCGACCCGGGTAAGGGACGGGGTACGGGAAACAGCTCGTATTCGACCTATCGGCGTCGAGGGCGAAAGCGAGGGAGATTGGGTGCTCATCGATTTGGGCGATATTGTCGTTCACCTCATGCGTCCGGAGACGAGGGAGTACTACGATCTCGAAAGACTGTGGAACAGGGAAGTCGAAGAGCTGGTCCGTCTGAACAGAGAGCAACCGGACTAAAAATATGTGAAGATTCAACTAATCGCGATCGGTACGCGCACTCCGGCGTGGGTGTCGAGTGGATTCGACGAATACGCTCGCAGGTTGCCGCGGCACCTGGCGCTTGAACTTGTCGAGGTGCCGGCCGTCAACAGGACCCGGGCGGCGGATGTCAGCAGAACGAAGCGCGAGGAGGGATCGAGATTGCTGAACAGGGTGCCCGACGATTCTCACCTGGTCGCATTGAACGAAACGGGAACTACCGTTACAACAAGATGTCTTGCGAGCGTGTTGAACACCTGGATGGACAGCGGTCGGAATGTGGCAATGATGATCGGCGGCGCGGACGGATTGAGCAAAGACTGCCTGGACCGGGCTGACGAAAGCTGGTCCTTGTCCGCGCTCACTTTTCCCCACGCCCTGGTAAGGGTCATCATCGCGGAGCAGTTGTTTCGCGCATGGTCGATCATCTCGAATCACCCTTATCACCGCGGCTGACCCGATGAACCGAATGCCCGGCAGTTCATCGCAGTTTTATCTGGCATCGTCGTCGCCGCGCCGGCGGGAGCTTCTCGAGGGCGTGGGACTTGTTTTTCGGGTCGTGGAGGTTGATATCGATGAATCCAGCGGCAGCGGGGAAAAGCCGGCTGATTTCGTGATCAGAATGGCGCGTGAAAAAGCATGCCGGGCGGCCGCCGTGATTAATCATGAAACGCTGCAGGATCTGCCGGTTCTTGCGGCAGACACCTGCGTCACGATCAGAAACCGCATACTCGGCAAGCCGCGGGACGTTGACCAAGCCCGATCAATGCTGCGGGATCTGTCGGGAAGCACGCACCAGGTACTCACCGCCGTTGCCTTGAAACACGAAGATTCATTGTGGCAGAAGTTGAGCCGGACCCAGGTGACGTTCGAAGTGATCTCCCCCGGGGAAGTGGACGCCTACTGCGCCTGCGGTGAACCGAACGACAAGGCAGGTGCGTATGCAATACAGGGGCTGGGCTCCGCTTTCGTGAAACGAATTGAAGGCAGTTACACTGGCGTCGTAGGTTTGCCCATGTTCGAGACGCGCTGCCTGCTCAAAAAAATCGGTGTAGACTGGCTGTGAGTGAAGAGGTTCTGATCAATATAACGCCCCAGGAAACCCGGGTTGCAGTGGTGGAAAACGGCGTATTGCAGGAAGTGCACGTGGAGCGCGCCCGTTTCCAGGGGATCGTAGGAAACATCTATAAAGGCAAGGTAGTAAGGATATTGCCTGGCATGCAGGCCGCGTTCGTGGACATCGGCATGGAGCGGACCGCGTTTCTACATGCCGCCGATATGTGGCGCCGTCATGAAAATGGATTCAACGGATTTGGCTCGTTCGAACACCCACAACCCCAGATCACTGAATTGTTGCGAAACGGGCAGGACCTGTTGGTGCAGGTACTCAAGGATCCGCTCGGTGGAAAGGGCGCGCGATTGACTTCGCAGACTACGATCCCCGCGCGTTACCTGGTCTACCTGCCGGAAGGCGACCACATCGGTATTTCCCGGAAGATCGACCAGTCGGATGAGCGCGAGCGCCTTGCGCAGTCGGTGGCCCAATTGGTCGAGAGCGAAGGAGTGCAGGGTGGTTTCATCATCCGTACCGCGGCGGACCTCTCCACGGAAGAGGAAATTCGGCTGGATATCTCATTTTTGAAGAGGGTATGGCAAAAGGTTCACGAAAAGGCGAAAACGGCGTCCGCGCCGGCGCTCATACATGAGGACCTTACGCTCGCCATGCGCACCATGCGCGACCTGGTAAGTGAAAACGTGGAAAAAGTCCGTATCGATTCCAGGGAGACCTATGAAAAAGCGGTGAAATTCGCAAGGGACCTCATACCCCAGGTAGTCGACAGGATCGAGTACTATCCCGGAGAACGGCCCATATTCGATTTGTATTCCGTCGAGGACGAAATCCAGCGCGCCTTGTCGAATAAGGTGCACCTCAAGTCGGGTGGTTATCTGATCATCGACCAGACCGAGGCGATGACCACGGTTGACGTCAATACAGGCGGCTACATCGGTCGGAAAACGCTCGAGGAAACCCTGTTCAAGACGAATCTGGAAGCGGCACAGGCTATCGCGAGGCAGCTGTGTCTTCGCAATATCGGGGGCATCATCATTATCGACTTCATCGATATGGAGGATCCGGAGCACCGTAGGCAGGTCATGCGCTCCCTGGACAAGGCCCTGGCCCGGGACCGGATAAAAACTTTCGTTACCGAGATGTCGACGTTGGGACTTGTCGAGATCACGCGTAAGCGTACCCGGGAAAGTCTTGAGCGTGTGCTCTGTGAACCGTGCCCGGTGTGCGGCGGGCGTGGTTTTCAAAAAACGCCTTTGACGGTCTGTTATGAGATATTCAGAGAGATTTTACGGGAAGCCCGGCAGTTCGATGCCAATGGATTTCTTGTTCTGGCATCACAAGTCGTCGTAGACATGTTGCTGGACGAGGAGGCGGCCAGTCTTGCCGATCTGCAAGAGTTCGTCGGTAAACCAATCCAGCTGCAGGTGGAGGCGATGTATCACCAGGAAGAACATGACGTCGTCCTTCTGTGAATGGAGACTGCCCTGCGCCCCAGAAAGTGGACCGCGCTCAGGATGCAGGCCAGGAATGCCTGTCAAAAATGCGAACTAGGCGAAAGAAGGGGCGAGGGTGCTAAGTATATCGCGGGGTTCTCGATGGTCGTACGTCCCGACATCTGCATAGCTTCGAGCCGAAGGGCGGGAGAAGCTAGACCGGATATCGGTCAGCGTGAATGACAATTCATCGAGTATTTCAAGATTTTGTTGCATGCACTCGATACACCTGTCCAAGGATTCTAAGTTTTTCATTTTATATTTACCCGTACCCACCGTGATAACTAAACGTTGTTTCAGTATTACTGAAAATCTTAGGAAGCACCCCGTGGATGTCTACAGTTAGCGGACAGAGCGTGCTTTACCACGGACAAATGGGCCAATAGAAACCATTGACGCCTTGGCGAAAAGGAAGCAAAACTGTTCAGGAATATGAAATTCACCCGGCATACGATCAAATATTCGCTTCTGGCAACAGGGTTTCTGATTACTCTGGGCACCTTTTTGGTTATCGCCGTGGGCCTGGCTTATCTGTCGATCGGAGTCGATGCGGCGACTGTTGAAAAATACCTGAGCGAGCAAATAAAAAGGCCGGTTCAGATCGAATCAATAGAGACACGCTGGCGGGGTCTGCATGCCGAGGTCGAGGCGAACGGCATCAGGATTTTAAGTCAGGACGGCACACGGCTGGCCCTGCGCTTACGCAAACTGGAAATTTCTTTCGACCCGCTGACCCTGCTGGGCTCCGCGCCAGGACTGGAGCGTATCGTAGTCTACGGCCTATCACTGCAGGTACTGCGGCGGGAAGACGGGACTATACGCGTAGGCGACTTCGTGGCTGATCCTAGACGATCCCCGAACCCGGCGCTGGAATGGTTCCTCAGCCAGCGCAGCTCGGAGATCAGAGGAGCGTCTCTGACCTGGCTCGATAAACGTGAGGCCAACCGCAGTTTTACATTCGAAGATATCAACATCGCCGTTAACAACACCGGCCACACCACGCGATTCAGCGGGTGGACCGTGCCGCCGAAGGCCCTGGGTGAATCCGCCAGCGTCAGCGGTGAAATTCAAGGACAGCCGTTGCGGAGCGGGCTGTGGGATGGTCAAATCGAGGTCGATGTGGCGCGCCTGCAATTGGCGGAGCTGCCGCTGATTCTCAGACAGACGCTGCCCTGGGAGACCGCCGGGTTGATCAGTACACGCATAGATACAGAGTGGCTGGACGGCAGTATCATCGAAGCGGGCGGGGACCTGGATATGTCCGATTTCGAAATCCCATTCGAAAGCGGTGAAAAGATAATCCCGGTGAACGGTTTTCGCAGTTCGATCTCGTGGCGCCATAATCAAAAGAATTGGAGATTGGAGTTCGTCAATCCCGAATTCAACGTAAACGGCAGCATTCTCGGTGCCGGACGATTCGCCGTGGGTCGAACCCACCAGACCCGAACGTATCATGTTGACGCTCTGGATATTACCCAGGTCATCGGCGTGAGGGATCAGTTGCAGTTCGAGTTGCCGTGGCACGAGGTTACCGCACACATCAAACCTGACGGACGGCTGGATGCGGTCTCCGTGGTCACGCGGGGGCCGTTTTTGTCGCCCGACCACTGGCGCGTCGAGACCGGGTTCGACGGGGTCGGTTGGAAACCATTTTTGGGCATCCCGGGCGTAACCGGGGCGAAAGGCGGCATGATTTTGGAGCCGGCCGGCGGTACCGTCCGCCTGGACTCAAGCGGCGTCAAACTCGATATGCCGGGCATCCTCGCGGAATCGATTTATTTCAACAAGTTCCGGGGCCAAGTCGGCTGGGCCCGCGACAGCACTCAATGGAATGTCGCGGTGAACAATCTCGAATTGAGCAACTCCGATGTACAAGCGCTGCGAGGAAGGGCAAAACTCCGTTTTCCTCTGGACGGATCGAGGCTACCGCACATCGACAGCGAGTTCACCATCGTGGAGCTCGAAGTAGACAAGCTCAAGCGCTATCTACCGCTAGAGAGGATGCCGCCCAAGGCAGCTGAGTGGCTGGACATGGGCTTGATACAGGGCAGCTTTCGCGACGCCAGGATCGATCTGGTGGGAGATCTCGGGAGATTCCCGTTTCGAAACGGCGGCGGTTCGTTCTATGTCTCCTCCAAGGTTCTCGATGCCAGACTGCACTACGCGGATCGATGGCCCGACGCGGACAAGATTTACGGCGATGTGAGCCTGAACAATGCCGCCTTGCACGCGGATATCGCGTCGGCCGAGATCAGCGCCTCACGCATTATCAGTGCGGTTGTGGAAAGCAATGATCTTTTCAAGCGTGGTACGGTGTTAGACATCAGGGCAAATCTTGCGTCCCCCGCCAGTGATGTGGTCGAGTTCCTCACCAAAGGTCCGCTCGTCAGGAACTCGGATCCACTGCCGCTGCGGGCGGCCGGTAACGGCAACCTGGAGCTGGATATACATCTGCCGTTGAAGGATCTGAAGAACGGCGTCGAGGTATCCGGTCGCTATAACGTCAAGAATGCGGAACTCACGGTTGTGGATCGCTTTTCCTTCCAGGATCTGCAGGGAGTGATCGATTTTACCGATTCGACGGTGGAAGCGCCCGGAGTGTCGGGTTTCTTTCTGGGAGGTCCGGTCATACTGGACATTGATACGGTGGAGGCGGGCAAACCCCCAGTCTGGCGCATCAGGGCGCGAGGGCGTCTGGATTCCGCGAAACTCGCCGCCATGCTCGAGAGCCGCGCGGTTAGCGCAAGCGTATCGGGAATGACTAACTGGGATGGAGCCATGACCGTGGAAGGCGGTGTCGCGCAACTGGAAATCGAGAGTAACCTCGAGGGAGTCCAGATCGTTCTGCCGGATCCTATGGAAAAATCCCACGCAGCTGCGCGTGAAACCAAGTTCAAGGCCTGGTTGGAGCGCGATAAACAGGAATACCGCTTCGAGTCCGGACCGGTTAGGGGCTTGCTCGTCTTCGGAAAAGAAGATTCCCTCCCGGTGATCCAAAACGGCGTCGTCACGGTCGGCACATCAGATACCCGGCCGCCGCCGCCAGAGGGAATACGGATAGAGATTCAGCAGCCGTTTTTGAACCTCGACCAGTGGCTGGCGCTGCTCGAGGTGGATGAAACCGATACACCCGGACAGCGCGGATCCTTTCAGTCGGCGCTTCGGATCGTGGAACTGCGACTGGAGGACGTGCGCTTCCTGTCACGCAATCTGGGAGCGACCAGTGTGAGAGCTGTTTCCAGCGAGGGTGTGAAATGGCGCGCATGGTTGTACGGAGAATCGATAACGGGGCGGGTAGACGCGTCGCTGATCAGGGGTGGGCCGGGCGATTACATCATGGACTTCGATCGACTTTACCTTCCCAAACCCCGCGGCAAACGCAATACCACCGAGCCGGATGTGCGGCGCAGATACCCAAACGTCGAGATCCAGGCCGATCGTTTCATTTTCGGTGAGTGGAACCTCGGCAGACTGGACTTGAAGGCGACAGGCCATGCAGACCGCTGGAGTGTAGATGACTTGATCCTGGATCAGTCCGGTCTGCAAATAAGGGCAAACGGGCACTGGGATTTCGGTGAAAACGGATCGACAACTCGGATCAGAGCCACCATGCTCAGTGAAGATGTCGCCATAGCGCTTGAAAAACTCAGTCTTCCGCCCCACATCGCGGAATCGAGGCTAAACCTGGACATCGAACTCGAATGGCCCGGAGACCCTCGAAATTTCGTTTTGCGCGAACTGAATGGCACCTACTCCGCAGTCGCCGAATCCGGGCGGTTTTTGAATGTCGATCCCGGGTCTGGTAGGCTCCTCGGGCTGTTCAACGTTGACGCGATCAGCCGGCGGTTGAGCTTGGATTTTTCCGATATATTTTCGAAGGGCCTCGCGTTCGATCAAATAAAAGCGGAAGGAACGATTACCGGTGGAAATCTGTACAGCGATGGGATGTTCATCGCGGGGCCCTCGGCGTTGATCGAAATCAGCGGAAGAACCGGTCTGGCGGCGGAAGATTACGACCTGCGGGTTGTGGTGGCACCACACGTGGGTTCGCAGATCAGCATGATCAGCGCGATTGCCAATCCGGTCGCCGGGGCCATGGTTTTCATTGCTCAGAAGGTATTCGAGAAGCAACTTTCCAAGATGATTCAGTACCAATACGACATCACCGGTTCCTGGGAATCGCCGGAATTTACAACGGTACGATGGGAGCCCGAACTGGTGGAAGAAACGACCCGATGATCGAGGCCGGCCGCCCTTTTCCCCCGGGAAGGCGGGTCCGGAGACGCTTTGGAACGATGATTCCAGCATCGATAATAATGCTGACTGTTTCCGTCTGGTCCGCATCGTCCGGCGCCGCCGAGTTGATCCAGCGTCAGGATTGGGAGAAAGTAACGAGTGCGGTGTCCGTTCTGCAGCTCCCGGCTCTGCAGCGGGTCTTTGGCAGCTTCGAGTCCGGCGCGGACACGATTATAGTCATCCAGTATCCGGGCGGTGACGCGGGAAACGAGTGGGCGATCGAATTGCGTGACTGGCTTGTCGCATTCGGCATCAGACATGACAGGATCGAACTGCAACCCGGGTCTGGCGTGCCGGGGGCGATCGCGATCGAGGCAGAACCTCGTAGCAGCTACTGACCCGCGATTTTTATCTTGAGCCCCAAATTGACATGAGCCGCGTCGCCGCGATTCAGATGAACTCCTCGTCCAAGGTTTCGACGAATCTGGAGCTTGCGGGTCGATTGGTCGAGCAGGCCGCGGGATCTGGTGCAGAGCTGATTGCGCTCCCTGAAAACTTCGCGCTCATGCCGCGCAGTGAAAAGGATCGCCTCGATATAGCGGAGCGGCCGGGAAATGGGCCGATTCAGGAATTTCTCGCCGGGCAGGCCAAGCACCACCAAATCTGGTTGGTGGGCGGCACCATTCCACTGGTCGCAGCAGTAGGGGGCAGGCTCAACGCCTCCTGCCTGTTGTTCGGGCCTGACGGAGAGCGCCGGGCTCGATACGACAAAATTCACCTGTTCGATGTTGCCGTAAGCGAATCGGAGGCTTACAAGGAATCGGCTTATTTTTCCGCGGGAGATCCGGGCGGCGAAAACCTTGTCTGCGTCGATACACCTGCCGGTACGCTGGGATTGACGATTTGCTATGATGTGCGGTTTCCGGAACTCTACCGCTGTTTGTCCGGTCTAAACGCGGACGTATTCACGGTGCCGTCCGCGTTCACCGCTACGTCCGGGCGGGCGCACTGGGAAATTCTGCTGCGGGCCCGTGCCATCGAAAATCAGGCGTACGTCATTGCACCGGGACAATGCGGAACCCATGATAATGGACGTGAGACGTTTGGGCACACAATGATCATCGATCCATGGGGAAGCATATTGGACAACTTGACAAACCAACCGGAAGGGGTGGCGATCGCCGATATCGACGACGACAGACTGAGTTCGGTCAGGCGGGACTTTCCCAGTCTGAAGCACCGCCGGTTATAGGAAACAGATACTGAAATGTCACAAATACTCGAACTAGCGCAATCCAAGATATGGGAACCGACCGGGCTGAGCCAACCGGATCTCGATAAGTTGTTTTCGAAGCTGGGGGGGCGCGACGTGGATTACGCCGATATCTATTTCCAGTATGCGCGCCAGGAGGCCTGGTCGCTGGAGGAAGGCAAGGTGAAATCCGGCAGCCACAGCATTGACCAGGGTGTAGGCATCAGGGCGGTGTCGGGCGAGAAGACGGGATTTGCCTATTCCGACGAGCTTGGTTTGCCGGCGCTGGTCCAGGCGGCCGGCGCGGCACGGGCGATCGCGGCACAAGGGCAGGACAAGTCGGTGAACCTATCGCCACGGGCGGGAAGGGAGTTTCCGATGCTGTACAGCACCACGGACCCCCTGACGACCATGCCGGACGAGGACAAGGTGCGACTTCTGGAGCGTGCGGAAAAAGACGCCCGCCGGCGTGACCCCAGGGTTTCCGAGGTGATGGCGAGTCTGGTCTCAGTCCACGATGTGGTGCTGGTTGCCGGTCACGACGGCAGGCTGGTTGCGGACATCCGACCGATGGTCAGGCTAAACATTTCGGTCATTGTCGTCGATGGCGAGAGGCGTGAACAGGGCAGCGCCGGCGGCGGCGGCAGATATGGGCTGGATTATTTCAGCGAAGACAGGATCCGCGAATACGCTCACGAGGCTGTGCGTCAGGCGCTGGTCAACCTCGAAGCGGCGGACGCGCCGGCCGGAACGATGACGGTGGTTCTGGGGCCGGGTTGGCCGGGCGTGTTGCTGCATGAAGCGATCGGCCATGGCCTCGAGGGTGATTTCAATCGCAAGGGGACTTCTGCGTTTTCGGGCAGGATCGGCGAAAAGGTCGCAACGGAGCAATGCACCGTGGTAGACGACGGTACTTTACCCAATCGGCGCGGCTCACTCAGCGTAGATGACGAAGGAACCCAGACCCAACAGACGATTTTGATAGAGAACGGGGTATTGAGGGGCTACATGCAGGATACTCATAACGCTCGTCTAATGGGCGCGGAACCGACCGGTAACGGCCGCAGGGAATCCTATGCACACCTTCCCATGCCGCGCATGACCAATACGTACATGCTGGCGGGACAGTACGATCCGGGGGAAATCCTGAGTTCCGTGGACAAGGGTATCTATGCGGTGAATTTCTCCGGCGGGCAGGTCGATATCACTTCAGGCAAGTTCGTGTTCTCCGCCAGCGAGGCCTATATGGTAGAGGGAGGACGCGTCACCAGGCCCGTCCGCGGCGCAATGCTGATAGGCAACGGTCCCGATGTTCTCACCCGAGTGAGCATGGTGGGCAACGATCTCGAACTGGATACCGGAGTCGGCACGTGTGGCAAGGATGGTCAGCAGGTCCCGGTCGGGGTGGGGCAGCCTACGATGCGGATAGACGGTTTGACCGTGGGAGGTGTGGAGGTATGAGCGAGATCGTGGCGCCTGGTGAACACACCGTCGGAGAGGGCGCGGCGCAAGATCAGGAAAAGCTCGCTGAACTAGCCGGCCGGGTGCTGGCGACGGCCAAGCGGATGGGCGCGGACTCCGGCGAGACCGCGGTGAGTCGCAGCCAGGGTTTTTCGGTCAGTGTGCGGATGGGTGAAGTAGAGACAATCGAGCACAACCGCGACAAGAGCCTAGTGGTCACCGTTTATTTTGGTCGCAAGACGGGATCCGCCAGCACTTCAGATTTCAATGCCGAAGCGATCGAGGATAGCGTGCGTGCGGCGTGTACCATCGCGAAGTATACCGCTGTCGATGATTGCGCCGGCCTGGCGGACGCGGATCGCATGGCGACCGAGATCAGGGACCTGGACATCGATCACCCGTGGGAACTCACCGTCGAGCAGGCGATAGACATGGCCCATGAATGCGAGGATGCGGCGCGCAGCTTCGACAACCGTATATCGAATTCCGAGGGCGCGACGGTGTTTACCCATCGCGGCACCGAAGTCTATGCGAACACGCACGGTTTCGCTGGTGGTACATCGGGTACCCGTCATAGCGTCAGTTGCGCGGTGATTGGAGAGCAGGACAATGTCATGCAGCGGGACTACTGGTACACCTCGAATCGCGACTTTCACGAACTGGAATCGGCGGCCGCGGTCGGTCGGTCCGCCGCGAGCCGCACTATCCGGCGGTTGGGCGCGCGCAGGGTCAAGACCACTCAGTGCCCGGTTATCTATGAGGCGCCTGTGGCGGCAAGCCTGTTGTCGCATTTCGTCAGCGCGGTCCGGGGCAGCGCGATTTATCGCAAGGCATCATTCCTGCTCGACCGCCTCGGCGAACCGGTATTCGCGGATGACATCACGTTGAGTGAATACCCACACCTGCCGAAGGCAACAGGCAGCGCTAACTACGACGGCGAAGGAGTCGCAACCCAAACGAGGGATATCGTACAGGCCGGCATATTGAACAACTATGTGCTCGAAAGCTACTCGGCACGAAAGTTGGGGCTGGAAACCACCGGAAATGCCGGCGGCGTTCGGAACCTGTGCATCAGACCCGGGAAATTGGGCCTCGAGGATATGATCAGGGAAATGGGTACCGGACTGTTGGTCACGGAGCTCATTGGCGCCGGCGTGAACAACGTCACCGGTGACTACTCGCGCGGTGTGGCGGGTTTCTGGATCGAGGGTGGCCGGATTCAGCACCCCGTGGAAGAAGTGACGATTGCCGGCAACCTGAAGGACATGTTCAAGCGCATCGTCGAAGTTGGAGCCGATGTGGATACTCGGGGAAACTATAGAAGCGGTTCGATCCTGCTCGATCGGCTCACCGTGGCGGGAGACTAGCCCGGAAAACCCTTGCCTGCTGGCAAACGCGCATCCAACGGCTATAATGCGCGGTTGTTTTCGTCCGGTGCGACCCCAAAATATGGATCAACTGGTGTTGAACCGAGTTGGAGTGATTAGATGCCGATTTATCCCTACATGTGCGGTAGCTGCAGCTACGAATTCGATCGATTGCAGAAAATAAGCGACGACGTGCTGAAGGTGTGCCCCGAGTGCGGCGCCGATTCGTTGCGCAGGAAACTGACCGCGGCGGCCTTTCACTTGAAAGGCACGGGTTGGTATGAAACGGACTTCAAAAACAAGGACAAAAAGGGCGATGGGAAGGACGTTCCGAAAGGCGATAAAAAAGAGGAAGCCACGGACGCAAAACCGAAAACAGACGATAAAAAATCCGATACGAAATCAAGCGAATCAAAACCTGCCGACACCTCCACGAGTTCGGGTACGAGTAATAGCAGCAGCAAAACCGCTTCGCCCTCGGCTGATTCAGGCTGAGACTGGAGAAAAATGGAAAAATGGGGTCAGAGACAATATTGTTATTGCATCCGTCCACGCGAACACCCTCGATAGGAATTGACTCTGACTCCATTATTTCATCATTCCGAAGTGAATTTGCGCGATATGCGGATTGAGCATGGGTAAACTGCGAACATGGCTGGTAGCCGGGTTGCTGGTATGGGTGCCGCTTGGTGTGACCTTCCTCGTTGTCAAGCTGCTGGTCGATCTGACCGACCAGGTCCTGCTGCTGCTTCCAACCCAGTATCGACCGGAACATGTCCTCGGCTTCAATCTGCCCGGCGTCGGCATCGCGCTGACCCTGCTGATCGTGATCATTACCGGCATGATCTTCGCCAATCTGTTTGGCCGGCGCCTGGTGCGTTTGTGGGAGGATATACTGGCGCGCATTCCGCTGGTGCGTTCCATATACTCCTCGGTCAAGCAGATCACGGAGACCCTGTTCTCGGCCCAGGGAAAGTCGTTCAGAAAGGTGGTCCTGGTGGAGTATCCGAGGCGGGAATTGTGGACACTGGCTTTTTTGACCGGTGACACCGCACAGGGTCTGATCGATATTACGGAGCGTGATCTGGCGAGTATTTACGTGCCGACGACCCCGAACCCGACGTCAGGTTTTTTTATCATGGTGCCCAGGGAAGATATCGTCGAACTCGATATTTCGGTAGAGGTGGGTCTGAAGCTCATATTGTCGACGGGCGTCGTGGTGCCGGATGAACTGATACAGCAAGCGCTGCAACAAAGAGAGATGGCCCGGGAAGCCTGATCCCGGAGCAGCTCCAACAACCAGGAAAGAGTTCTCATGCGCAGCCACGAGTGTGGAACAGTTGAAACATCGTTGATCGACCAGGTCGTTTCCGTGTGCGGCTGGGCGCACAGGCGCCGCGACCACGGGGGCGTGATCTTTATCGATTTACGCGACCGGACCGGGTTGGTGCAGGTGGTCGCCGACCCCGACGAAAAAGAGGCCTTCGCACTCGCCGACGCCGTGCGCGGTGAATTTGTCCTTCGGATCACGGGGCGTGTCCGCAGACGCCCCGAGGGTACGGTGAATCCGGAGCTTGCAACCGGGGAGGTCGAGATCTATGCACGGCAGGTGGAAATTCTGAATCGCGCCGAACCGCTGCCTTTCCAGCTCGATGAAGACGACGTCAATGAGGCGGTGCGACTGAAGTATCGTTACGTCGATTTACGCCGCCCTTCGATGCAACGCAATCTTCGTCTTCGGCACGATGTGATACGGGAGTTCAGGACATTTCTGGACGATCGAGCATTCACCGAGGTTGAGACTCCGGTGCTTACCAGATCCACTCCGGAGGGGGCCAGGGACTATCTCGTCCCCAGTAGAACCCACCCCGGACAGTTTTTTGCGCTGCCCCAATCACCTCAGCTGTTCAAGCAGTTGCTGATGGTGTCGGGGCTGGAACGTTACTATCAGATTGCGCGGTGTTTTCGAGATGAGGATCTGCGCGCGGACCGTCAGCCGGAATTCACGCAGCTCGACATAGAGACGTCGTTTATGGGTGAAAAGGAGATCACGGATCTCACGGAAGGGATGATGCGCGCGGTATTCGAATCTGTTCTCGGTGCCCGGCTTGCCGATCCGTTTCCGACACTGAGTTATACCGAGGCGGTGGAACGCTATGGAACCGACCGTCCCGACCTGCGCAACCCGCTGCAACTAACCGATGTTACGGGCCTGATGCGCGAGGTCGAGTTCAAGGTGTTCTCCGGTCCGGCAAAAGCCGAGGATGGCAGGGTGGCGGCGCTGTGCGTCCCCGAAGGCGGAAAGTTGACCCGTCAGCAGATCGACCAGTATACGGAGTTCGTCAAACAGTTTGGCGCCAAAGGCCTTGCCTACATAAAGGTGAATGAGACCGGCAAAGGCCGGGACGGATTGCAGTCTCCCATCGTCAAGTTCCTTCCCGACGATGTATTGGATGGGATCCTGGAACGTACGGACGCGGCTCCGGGAGACCTGATATTTTTTGGCGCGGACAAGGCCGGAATAGTGAACGACAGCCTGAGTTCGTTGCGGGATGAACTCGGCCACGCAATGGGTCTGATCACGGGAGATTGGGCGCCGCTGTGGATAGTGGATTTTCCGCTTTTCGAGTTCGATGTCGATGCCGGGCGGTGGATTTCTCTGCATCACCCGTTTACCTCGCCGAAAGAGGAGGACATCGAATACCTCGAAAGCGAGCCCGGCCGGGTGCTGTCGAGGGCCTACGATATGGTGCTCAACGGCACCGAGATCGGGGGCGGGTCGATCCGTATCCATCGACGGGACCTGCAGCAGAAAGTGTTTGCCGCGCTGGATATCGATCAGCAGGAATCCCGCGAAAAATTCGGATTTCTTCTGGATGCGCTGCAGTACGGAGCGCCGCCACACGGCGGGATCGCATTCGGCCTGGATAGAATCGTGGCCATGATGGCCGGTGCGGATTCGATTCGAGACGTCATCGCCTTTCCGAAGACGCAGAAAGCGTCCTGCCTCATGACGGAGGCGCCGGGTCGGGTGGACGATATGCAGTTGCGCGATCTGCACATCAAGCTGCGTAGAAGAGAAGCCCCCGCTTGATTGAATCGCGGCGAGGGCGCCGCTCCCACCGGGTTGTCGGGTTCATCGATTCTTTCGTAGGAGGCGCGCCCCGCGCCGAT
>JAHEIO010000023.1:0-9148 GCA_024639325.1 Gammaproteobacteria bacterium | reverse complement strand
ATTCTTTCGTAGGAGGCGCGCCCCGCGCCGATCGATTGCGGCGAGGACGCAAGCCCCGGCCTCCGGCGGCATCCGACTAGCCATGGCCGGGTACAAACGACCCGAATCCGTCCTGGTGGTCGTTCACGACCCGGACGGTGGATTTCTGCTGCTCAAGCGATCGGATATCGACGATTTCTGGCAGTCGGTCACCGGGAGCCTGCATTGGGGGGAGAGCGCAGCGCACGCCGCGGTGAGAGAACTGCAGGAGGAAACCGGCATCGTAGGGCCCAATCTGAGGGACTGGTGTCACAGCGTGACGTTCCGGATTCTCGATGAATTCAGGCCCAGATACGCACCCGAAACGGAGCACAACCTCGAGCACATGTTCTCGATTGAGGTCGATCGCAATCAACCCGTCCGACTCGATCCCAATGAACATGCGGACTACGCCTGGAAGCCTGTGTCCGAAGCCAAGGAATTGGTCTGGTCCTGGTCCAACCGTGACGCCATCGCGGCGGTCGCAAAGAAATACCGCTGGCTCTAGCCCACATGTTGCACCAGACCGGCGCTCAGCCAAACCTGTCCTGCGTCATCGCTCGGGATACCGGTGCAATATGCGGGCTGACCCGCGGGGTTTCCCAGGCGTGCGGGTCTCCACCCCGGCCGCTATCCAACGAATTCCGTATCTTCCGCCTGAACTCCGGAGATCGTGGAATGCCCCCAATAGATTCCCATATCTGGGAGGAATGTAAACGTGATTACACTATATATTGGGGTAAAACCCGGTACAATGCTAAACTGAGGTGGTATAAACTGACGGGTCGGAAATCAGCAGACGTTAACGACCTGGTTCAACCGAGACAGGGGCGGGATTCGGCATATGGCGGGCCACAGTAAATGGGCCAATATTAAATTCAGGAAAGCGGCACAGGACGCAAAACGCGGAAAATTATTCACCAAGCTCATCCGGGAAATTACCGTCGCGGCACGTAGCGGCGGTGGCGAGGCGGACTCAAACCCCCGATTACGCACCGCGATCGACAAGGCGCTGGACGCCAACATGACCAAGGATGTGATCGAACGCGCCACCAAGCGGGGCACCGGGGAGCTCGACGGGGTCAATTATGAAGAAGTTCGATACGAAGGCTACGCTCCAGGCGGCATAGCGGTGCTGGTGGAGTGCACCACGGACAATCGAAATCGCACCGTCGGTGAGGTGCGGCATGCCTTTACGAAGCACGGCGGGAACTTGGGCACCGACGGCTCGGTTGCCTACCTGTTCAAGAAAGTGGGGCTTATCCGATTCGCACCCGACAGCGACGAGGAGCGAATCATGGAAGTGGCTGTGGAAGCCGGCGCCGAGGATGTCGTTACCGAGGACGATGGCAGTATCGAGGTGGTCACTTCGGCAGAGGACTACGATATCGTGCACAGCGCAATTGGCAAGGCCGGCCTCGAACCCGAGGATACCGATATCATTCAACGCGCAACCACGGAAGTCACGCTCAACGAAGACGATGGCGAAAAAGTCCTCAAACTGCTGGACGCCCTGGAAGAACTGGATGACGTGCAGGACGTATTTTCCAATGCCGATTTTCCGGATTCCATTTTTTCGGAAGCAGGATAGAATCAAAGCGTGCGTGTACTAGGTTTGGATCCGGGTTCCCGTGTTACAGGGTTCGGCGTCATCGAACTGAACGGCAGCGTGTTCCGTCATATCGAAAGCGGCAACCTGCGTTTACCGGATGCCGAGCTTTCCGAAAGACTGAGATTAATTTTTCAACGGCTGACCGGTGTCATCGAACGCACCGAGCCACGGGTGATGGCGGTGGAGAAAGTATTCATGGCGCGCAACGCTCAGTCCGCGCTGATCCTGGGTCAGGCCCGGGGCGCAGCGCTGGTTGCGGCCGCCAATTTAGGGATCGAAGTGGTCGAGTACAGCGCGCTCCAGGTGAAGCAGGCCACCGTGGGCCAAGGCAAGGCGGCAAAGCAGCAGGTCCAGCACATGGTTCGAGTGCTGCTGGGGCTGCCGTCGCTACCGGCGTCCGATACCGCCGATGCGCTGGCCTGCGCCATATGCCACTGCAATACCGCGCAAAGCGCCACGCGCCTGAAGGCCGGGGTTGTTCTGGGAATGTTGTCTTGATCGCTTATCTAAAGGGCAGATTGCTGGAAAAACAGCCCCCGGTCATGGTGTTGGAGGTCAACGGCGTCGGCTACGAACTGGAAGCACCGATGACGACGTTCTACGATCTACCCGATAACGGTGTCGAAACGATGCTTCACGTCCACATGGTGGTGCGGGAGGATGCCCAGAAACTCTACGGATTCACCCGCAGGCCGCAGCGCGAGCTGTTCAGGAGCCTGCTGAAAGTGAGCGGAGTGGGTCCGCGGGTTGCCCTTGCAATTCTGTCCAGCCTGTCGGCGGAAGAGTTCCTGTCATGCATGGCCAGTGAAGACGTCGATCGGTTGACTCATGTCCCCGGCATCGGGCGCAAGACAGCACAGCGTCTGCTGGTCGAAATGCGCGACCGCGTCCTCACGGAAACCGACGCGACGACGTTGCGGGCGGCACAGCCTGAGACTCAGGGCCCAACTCCCGTGCAGGATGCCGTCAGCGCCCTGATAGCGCTGGGCTACAGACCGCCGCAGGCGAGTCGAGCGGTCAGCGAGGTGGGACGCGAAGCCGAAGGCAGTGAAGAAATCATCAAGCAAGCGCTCAAGCTGCTGTCGGGCAGGGCGGCATGACGGAAAGAGCGGTTTCGCCGCAGCCCGACGACGATGAGGTCGTATTCGACCGCGCCATCAGACCGTCGAAGATGGATGACTTCGTGGGCCAGCCGAAGCTGCGCGAGCAGCTCGAGATTTTCGTTACCGCCGCCCGGCGGCGTAACGAATCGCTCGACCACGTGCTTTTGTTTGGACCGCCGGGCCTCGGCAAGACCACCCTGGCGCACATCGTGGCTAATGAGCTGGACGTGAAGCTGCGCCAGACTTCCGGGCCAGTTCTCGAGAAAGCGGGTGATCTTGCAGCGATGCTGACCAACCTCGAACCCTATGACGTCCTGTTCGTGGATGAAATCCACCGGCTCAGCCCCGTTGTCGAGGAGATCCTCTACCCGGCGATGGAAGATCACATGCTCGACATCATCATCGGGGAGGGGCCTGCCGCGCGTTCGGTGAAGCTCACCCTGCCGCCATTCACCCTGGTCGGCGCCACCACGCGCGCCGGGTTGTTGACGTCGCCGTTGCGCGACCGTTTCGGCATCGTGCAGCGCCTCGAGTTCTATACCACGGAGGAACTGTCGCAAATCGTGAGCCGCTCCGCCGAAATCCTGAACGTGCCAGCCGATGCCGAGGCCGTAGAAGTCCTGGCAAAGCGGGCCCGAGGTACGCCGAGGATCGCCAACAGGCTGCTGCGGCGGGCCAGGGACTATGCCGAGGTCAGGGGCAAAGGCCGGTTGACGGTGAATATGGTCAAGCTTGCGCTGGACATGCTCGAGGTCGATGAAAAGGGGTTGGACGTCCTGGACCGAGGCCTTCTGCTCGCGGTCATCCACAAATTCGATGGCGGGCCCGTCGGCGTAGACAGCCTGGCGGCGGCCATTGGTGAGGAACGCGGCACCATCGAGGACGTCATCGAACCTTATCTGATACAGCAGGGGCTGTTGATGCGGACACCGAGGGGGCGCATCGCAACCCGGTCGGCATGGCGGCATTTTGGTATCGAGGCACCCGCATCCGCCGCGCAGCAGGCGCTGTTCGAAGCCCCGGCGTGAGCGCTCGAATGGAACTGGACCCCGTGCACACCATTTCGGATCCGTTGGCGGCGGCGCCGTTCAAATGCCGCGTGCGAATATACTATGAAGATACGGATGCGCAGGGAGTTGTATACTACGCGAACTACCTCAAGTTCATGGAGCGCTGCCGCACGGATTGGCTGCGGAACATCGGATGCGATATCGATGATGTCAACAGGCGATACGGGATAGTGTTTGCCGTCCGCTCCACAAACGTCGAATACTACAAACCGGCCCGACTGAGCGATCTGCTGACCGTCACGGTGGACGTTCAGGAACTCAAAAGGGCGAGCATCCGGCTCGAACAGTTCGTTTACCGGGACATGGATTTGTTGTGTCAGGGTACGATTCGCCTCGCCTGTCTGGAGGCCGCCGGATTCGACCCCATCGCCATACCCGAGCCGCTTATGTCAGAGATAAATAAATGGAAAATGCCATAAATATTGCAGCATCGAACGATAGTATCTCCATGCTGTCGTTGATCACGCAGGCCAGCCTGCTGGTGCAGCTGGTGATGCTGAGCCTGCTGCTCGCTTCCATCGTCTCGTGGGCGATGATTTTTTCGAAGCACTACAGATTGAAGAACGCACTTAGGATAGCGGATGAATTCGAGGACGATTTCTGGTCTGGCGGGGACATGACGACGCTGTATCAGCAGTGGTCGGGTCGTCGCAGCGACACCGAGGGGATGGCGGCGATATTCGTGGCGGGGTACCGTGAATTTACCCGCCTCAGCAAGAAAGGCGCGGTAGATCGCGCCGATATGCTCGATGCGGTACAGCGCGCGATGCGCGTTGCGCTGAACCGGGAGGTCGATGAGCTGGAAACTAACCTGTCGTACCTCGCGACCGTGGGATCCACCAGCCCCTACGTCGGGCTGTTTGGCACGGTCTGGGGCATCATGAACTCTTTCCGTTCACTGGGCGTGGCGCAGCAGGCAACCATCGCAAGCGTTGCTCCCGGCATCGCGGAAGCCCTCGTCGCCACGGCGATGGGTTTGTTCGCGGCGATCCCCGCGGTTATCGCCTACAACCGCTTCTCTAATCATGTCGAGCGGCTGGTGTCGAGATATGAAACCTTCACCGAAGAGTTCATCAGCATCGTCAATCGCCAGACCTATCCGCTGCGCAAGGCTTCCTGATTCCGATCTCGATGGGACACCGAAAGAAGAAACTGATGGCGGAAATCAATGTCGTGCCCTACATCGACGTCATGCTGGTCCTGCTGGTCATTTTCATGGTGACCGCACCGCTTCTCAACGAAGGTGTCAAGGTCGACCTGGTGCGGGCGGACGCCGATCAGATCGACAGCCGGCAACAGGAACCGGTGGTTCTGACAGTCGACAAGGACGGTAACTATTTCATCGACAAGGAGGCCAAGGAGCCCGAAGCCATCCGGGCATACGCGGCGGCAGTATTGCGGCGAAACCCGAAAGTCGAGTTCATGGTGCGCGGCGACAGGGCCGTGGCTTACGAAGCGGTAGTGAACGCCATGGTGTTATTGCAGCAGGGCGGTGTTCCCAGCGTCGGTCTGATTACCGACCCTGAGGGATGATATGAATACCCGGACGCAGAGAAAGCCTTCCGCCAAAAAGAACTTCGGCTTGACTCGGAAGTCCCTGATTTATGCCATTGGTATACACATCGGTATCGCGGCGCTGCTGCTGGTGAGCTTCAATTTCAATACCGGACAGACGAAGTTCAGCGCCGCCAAGCCCAAAACCCAGCCGATTCAGGCAACCGCCGTCGCCGAGGCCGATCTCAAGAAACAGTTGCAGGTGATCGAGGATCGCGAGAACAAGAAAAAGCTGGAACAGCAGCAGGCCGAGAAAATGGTCCAGGAGCTGAAGAAAAAACAGCGGCAGGAACAGGAAAAACTCGCGCAATTAAAGAAGCAGCAGGAACTCCTGAAGAAAAAGGAGGCGGACAAGATAAAAGCGGAAGAATTGAAGAAGTCCGAGCTTGCGAAAAAGAAGGCGGCCGAGGAAAATAAGAAAGCGGAACTGGCCAGGAAGAAGAAGGAGGAAGAGAGAAAGAGGGCCGAGCTGGCGCGCAAGAAGAAAGAAGAGGCACAAAAGAAGGCGGAACTGGCTAGAAAGAAGAAACTGGAGGAAGAGAAGCGCAAGGAAGAGGAGTTGGCAGCCAAGCGCGAAGCCGAGCGCCAGCAGCGAATGGTGTCTTCTGCGCTGAATCAATATATTCCCATCATTACACAAAAAGTCAGTCGCAACTGGAACCGGCCTGCCAGCGTCCAGCGCGGCATCACGGCCAAAGTGGCGGTGCGGCTGACACCCAGCGGCGACGTCGTTTCCGCGGAGTTGATTCGCAGCAGCGGCAACTCCGTATTCGATCGGTCGGTGGTCAACGCGGTGTACAAGGCCTCTCCTCTACCCATACCCCAGGAGCGGGGCGTGAACGAGCGCTTTCGTGAACTGGACCTTAACTTCAATCCGGAAGATCTGATTTGATGAGCTTTTGTTCCAATACTGTAAATACGTTAAGACGTGCGGGGGTTCTGTCGATGCTGGCGGGGCTGATGTTTTACTGTGTCAATGCCAACGCGGCGCTCGAAATCGAGATCACTCAGGGCGTGGAAGCCGGCATACCCATCGCGGTGGTGCCATTCGAGTGGAACGGGCCCGGCGCGCCGCCCCATTTCGTCAGCGATATCGTCGAGTCTGACCTCAAGCGCAGCGGCCGTTTCGACACCATTCCTCGAGGGGATTTTCTGAGCAATCCGCATGACCATCTCCAGGTCAACTACAAGGACTGGCGGCTGATCAAGGCTGAGGCCCTCGTTGTGGGCCGGATGCAGAGAGCCGGCGCCAACCAGTATCAGGTCGAGTTCCGGGTATTCGACGTGTTCAAGTCAAAGCAACTGACCGGATTCCGCTACAACGTGCCCGGTAAATCTCTGCGCAAGCTCGCCCACCAGATCAGCGACATAGTCTACGAGGCTCTGACCGGAGAGCGCGGCGCCTTCGATACCCGCGTCGCCTACGTTACGCTGGAACGGAGCCCGACGCGGACCCGCTATCTGCTGAGGGTTGCCGACTCCGACGGATTCGGCGCGGTGACTATTCTGGAATCGAAAGAACCCATTCTATCGCCTGCCTGGTCCCCGGATGGAGAGCGGCTTGCCTACGTGTCTTTCGAACAAAGACGCTCCATGATATTCGTACAGCGCCTGGGCGACGGTAAGCGCGATCTGGTGTCCTCGTACCAGGGGGTTAACGGCGCGCCGGCGTGGTCCCCCGACGGCCGCACCCTTGCCGTAGTGTCGTCGCGGGAAGGCAATGCCGAGATCTATACGATCAACCTGCAGAACAAGCAGACGCGTAGGTTGACTAACCACATTGCCATCGATACCGAACCCGCTTTTTCCCCGGATGGCAGCAGCATCGTGTTCACCTCCGATCGGGCCGGTAGACCTCAGATATACCGCATGAGGATGGACGGCTCCGGTGTGCAAAGGCTGACGTTCGAGGGCACTTACAATGCCCGTGCGTCATACTCCCCGGATGGAAAAAGGCTGACCATGGTGACGAACCAGGGAGCAGGCTACCGTATTGGGGTGTTTAATTTGGACAGCAAGGGGTTGTTAGTCATTACCGATACCACCCTTGATGAATCCCCGTCTTTCGCGCCAAACGGGGCGATGATTTTATACGCCACCCAGCAGGGGGGCAGTGGCGTACTTTCCGCCGTATCGGCGGACGGCCGCGTCAAGCAAGTTTTGCGATTCCAGAAAGGTGATGTCCGAGAGCCCGCCTGGTCGCCATACAACCGCAAACTCTAGGAGATAAACAATGCGTAACAAGACTTCCATTTTCTTGGTAATAATTTTGAGTCTCACCGTGGCCGCGTGTGGCGGTAAAAAAGGCGTAAAAGACGGCGACGAGGAGGGCGTCAGCACAACCGCTCTTGGCGATGGCACGGGCGGTATGGGCTCGGCGCTCGGCGCGGGGGGCGACCTCGCCACCAACAACAAGGTATATTTCGAGTACGACAGCGCGTCCGTTACGGATGAATCGCGGCTTCTGATCGAGGCGCATGCCCAGGATTTGTTGAATAAACCTGGTACCACGGCCGTTCTGGAGGGTCATGCGGACGAACGCGGCACACGCGAGTATAATCTGGCACTAGCCGAGCGGCGCGCGATTTCGGTCGCGGAAATAATGGTTGCGTACGGCGTCGCGCGGGATCGTATGCAAACGATATCCTACGGCGAAGAGAGACCCGAGTCGCTGGAGCATAACGAGTCGGCATGGGCTCTTAATCGCCGGGTGGTGATTCTGAGATAGAACCAGGGTTGAGAAGTCAAAACTTTTAGATGAAGTGTTACGCTAAATTTGGTATCGCCGTGCTGGCCGCCTCTGCGCTAGCCGGCTGTGAAACCACCGGGCCCGCATCTTCCAATACTACGGGCGCGACTGGGTCAAGCAGCGAGGCAGTGCGCAACACTGTTGAAGTGCAGGGCCTCCGGGAAGAGTTGGCGCGCTTGCGCAACGAGATCGAGTTGCAGCGGAACCAGCTCGACAAGTTGGCGGAGCGCCAGCGCAATCTGTATGACGACCTGGACTACAGACTGCGCCAACAGGAAAGGACCGCCGGACGCGGGCTCTCGTTGTCCGAGCCTGCCCCAGGGAGCGCCGGGCTGGAAACGAGCAACACCGGAACCGGGTTCGGTACCCAGCAACCTGGTACAACGTCGGCGCCGGCCGCCGGCGGCAATGTCGGACAGTTGTCGCCGGGTTCATCGGGGGTTACCAACAATACGGTTTCCACCGGGGGGCAGGGCATGGCGTCCGTGACCCAGGGTACGGTGGCAGCCTCTCAGCCGGTTACTGGTCCTCAGGCCGCCATTGCGACACCCGAAGAACAGACTGCCTACGACGAGGCCTTCAATCTGCTGAAGCAGAGCCGCTACCAAGAGTCGGTGACAGCCTTCCGACAGCAGCTGGCGCTGCATCCCGGCGGCGCACTGGCCGACGATGCTCAGTACTGGATCGGTGAAGCGATGTACGTCACCCGGGACTTTCCAAGCGGACTGACCGCATTCGAAACGGTGGTCAACCGGTATCCCGACAGTGCACGGGTTGCCGAAGCGATGTTGAAGTTAGGCTATATCCAGTACGAACTGGGCGCCAAGGAGGAGGCAAGACAAACCTTCACCCAGGTCGTCAATCGTTTTCCGGGAAGCCGGGTCGCAATTTCCGCACAAACGAGGCTGCGCAAGCTGCAGGCTGAAGGGGGGTAGGCAAGGCTACCCGCGACTGCTGGATTGCACCGCAATGTTCAACGCTTATCCGGTTTGACAGCACTATCCGCCTTCTAGATAATCGCGCGTCCACTCGCGTAAGGAGC
>JAHEIO010000210.1 GCA_024639325.1 Gammaproteobacteria bacterium | reverse complement strand
GGAGGCGGCTGGCTGCGACCGAAGCGTCTGGTCATCACCTACCCATATAACTTTGTCCTCATCCGTGAGTTTGAGGCGCCAGGCATTTTCACCAGAAAAATCCCCTTCGAGAGCCTGTCGTACTTTGCGGTTGAACGCCTCGCTGATGATGAGAAAACCCATCTCGGTGTTGATTCGCAGCGATCGTGGGTCCAGGTTTGCACTGCCAATGAAGACCTTGTCATCGTCTATGACCAGTGCTTTGGCGTGCAATGCCAGTGTCTTGTGGCCGACAGGGCTGAGAATATATTTAGCCCTGCTTTCCGCATCAGTGCGTACTTCATGCATTTCAGCGCCGTGTCCAAGCAACGTACTGATATGGTTTCTGTATGCGCTGTGTGCGCTTAAATGGTTATTTGAGCTCAGAGAATTGGTAAGAATTCGCACGCGGATGCCGCGATCAAGAGCGTCTCGGACAGCCCCCTCCAGATGCGGCGTAGGAATCAGGTAAGCGGAGACGATCAGAATTTCGGATTCCGCGTTCTCGAAAAGCTCGGCGAGTTCATTGGCGACCTGGATGGGCGCATCCTCAGTTGCTTCCGGGCTCTCGTCGGGCGGGTCGTCGGCAAAAAGAATGGCGTTGCCGGTGTCCCCGTCCTCGACGATCTCAAGCCATCTTGTTTTCAATTCGGCGCGAGTTTCTTCGCTGTGCAAGTGTTGCGAAGCTTCAGTTATCCGGCGCGCCTCGGCAAGCTGTTCCGGTGAGGCTTTTGTATGCGCAATAGTCTCGATCGGGAAGGACCATCGATCGTTCCAGTAGAGGTCAAACATCGCACTGATCTTCTGGACGCCCGGTCCCCCAAGCAGGAGTTCGAGATCCCGAAAGTTGGCCTTATGGTCGAGGCCGAAATACTCATCAGCGATGTTGCGACCGCCGACGATAGCCACCTGATTGTCGACGACCATTGCCTTATTGTGCATCCGGTGATCCAAACGATTGAACGCGGCGAGGTTGAGAAGCTGTCGTGTCGCGACGCCACCGGAGCGTCGCTTAAAGGGGTTGAACACCCTGTATTCGATATTCGGATGCGCGGCCATCGCGACTAGCAGCGCGTCTTGATGCGCCAGGAACGTGTCGTCTATGAGAACACGAACCTTGACGCCGCGATCCGCTGCTCGAATCAGATGGTCCAGGACTAATGCGCCGGCTGTGTCGAAATGCCAGAGAAACGTTTGAAAGTCGATACTTACCGATGCACTGTCAATTGCACGTAGTCGCCAGTCCAGCGCGGTGAGCCCGTCATCGAGCAGAACATGCCAGTCAATCTGTGAGGCGTCATTGACGGCAGCCCAGATATCGGAGGTTGCCGGCGGCGGCGTATATTCCGGAGGCAGTTCAACCGGCTTTAGGCTGCTGCAACCGGTCATGAAGAGCGCGCAGAGCATAATGCCCGAAAAGTAACGGCTAAAATCAGGCATCAACATGACCATCAAGTATCGTTTGACTGCAACAATTCACCGTAACGAAGCTCACTCCCGATCTGGACGAACTCGAACGTGCTCGACGGAGTTGGAAACAATCTCCAGTTCGAAGCTGGCTGCTTTGTGGCGCTTTTTGATCAGGACATCCTCCCCATCGTCACGCTCAATGTGAAACGCCTCTGCGGGCAGACTCGCACGAAGGGTTTCTACAACGACCTTGGCCACATGATTCTCAGATGTCTTTGCGGCGATCGAGATTGGCACTGTGATCGGCTCGCCACCAACCGGCGTCAACTTTATGACAATGACCCCATCTGAGTGCGCGTTGCCACTGAACTGTAGCCGCCACTTGTTGGACGGGCTTGCCATTACCAATGCGCTCGACAGCAACAACGCAAGCAAGCTGGTGGTGATCAGTTTGAGAAAATATTGCTGCGTCATACAGTGCCCTCTTGATTGGAAAGAATGTCGGATCGGCCGGTCACTATAGTAGACATGACCGTACCGCTGCAATTGTTGCAATGCGTTCAATTTTGCCATTTCAGGACCCCCCTGAATACTGCAGCTCTCAAGCGATCAGGCTTGTTCAGACACGGTATGGATGCGAGGATGCTCGGCCTAACCGGCGTTGCTTTAGCGTCGGCCCCGCAGAATGATCGGAGATTTCGGAAATGGCACAGACCAAGAACACCACCCAATTTCGCTCAATAGTTTTTGTGATATCGATGCTTGTCGCTAGCACTGCGTCAGCGCAAAACATTCCGAGAAGCCAGCTGGGCTCGAGTTTTGAAATTCGTTACGGCACAGTGGAAGCGATTGACCGCGTAAAGGTCCAGTCTCAAGCACCGCAGGGCGCGGTAACCGGCGGACTCATCGGCGGGGCTACGTCCGGTCATCATCATCGTGGCAAACATGCCGTCGAAGGCGCCGTGGCCGGAGCACTGCTCGCCGCGTTACTGGAAGGAAACAGGAAAGCCTATCAATACACGGTTGAATTTGAAGGTGGCAGCATGACCAAGGTGATTACAGAAAGCGGGGGCATCGTTGAGGGTGACTGCGTAGTCGTCGAGCTGGGACAGACCGCAAATATTCGGCGAACATCTTCTGTGCACTGCGAACATCGCGGTCATGAAGCCTTAGCGGACCCGATTGTGCATGCAAAACGCCAGACGGAAGCCGCCGAGTGTCATGCTGCTAAGGAGATGGCATTACAGGCTACGACGGAAGAAGCGACGGATATTGCGCTGAAGAAAGTCAGGGTATTTTGCGAGGGCTAGCCAGATAGCGAACAGCCATCCAAAGAAAATTGGATTTTGTAACAGGCAATGAATTCGTGGTTGCCGACTGTGTCTCTGCGTTGCTCCTGTGTGATACATCCGAGGAGCGAGGACTTCAATATCAAGATCATGCGATATGACGTTATATTGCTCGCACTTTGCGTACTGCTTGCTCCGATCGCGCCGGCTCACTCGCAGACCGCCACGGACGAACTGATCGACCAGCTACGTCGCGACGCACTCGAGAATCTGAATCCGGATAGTCTCGGAGCCGGTTATGCGGCGATGCTGAGTCTTGCAGTCAGTCCGGATATTTCAGCCGCGACGTTTTATCCCGATCCCGGTGCCGGTATCGACGATACTCGCCTAAAGGTCTTTAAGCTGCCAATCCGTCACGTTTTCAATCGAGAAGGCGAAGGGGTACGGCCGTTCGTACAGGGGCTATTCGCGTATCAAACGCTCGACGCCGAATTCAACGTACTCATTGACGAATCGATCCGCAGCGACTGGCGCACCGTCGGCGCGGCATTGTCCGCTGGCGTCGAGATTCCGCTACGAGAACAGTTGAGTCTGTTGACTGCGGTCACATTTGGAATCGGTCGACTGCAAAACGAGGCCGTATATAACGGCGCAATCGCCGAAAACTTCATACAGCCAGCCTTGGCCGGTCTAGCTTTCGACTGGGAAGCGCGAGCACATGTTTACGGTGCGTCGATCGCCGCTGACTATCGGCGCAAGATCGGCAACTTCGATCTGGAAGTGCACGGCTCTCTTACGCATCACGAAGTGAAGACCTACGATTCCTCAAATGAATTCATCGCTTTCGATACCGGCACGACGACCGTGGACATCGACGTGAACTCGGTGCACCCGACATCGCTCGCACTCGCTGACGCGCCGCTTTCCCTGGTGCTGCTAGTCGGCAACACAACTTTTCTTGGCCCGAACCGCGATGCGCTCGACTTTGACTCGTTCTTCGAACTGGGCGCGGCGATCGAGGCAGATGTCTCTGCCCGCGGCTGGCGAATAAAAACGCTGCGTTTCGGTGCGAAGGCGATTGTCGGCGAGAACGTGACCGGCTGGAGCCTCGTCGTCGGCCATAGTTTCTGACGGCAACAAAGGGAAATCGGGGTCGGTTACGGAATTGATGTCGACCTTCATCATTGGCATAGTTGCCGGCGATTTTGACTTCGCTTCCGCCCATAACTTTTTGAGAGTACACCGCATGCACAAGACCTCGCTCATTTTCATCCGCTCGCTATTGGTATCAATTGCGCTGACGCTTGTTTCCA
>JAHEIO010000209.1 GCA_024639325.1 Gammaproteobacteria bacterium | reverse complement strand
GAGATTGTCGTAGACCTTCTCGATGGTGGCCTCATCCGGGAAACCGTCCTGGGTCCTCAGGGTTCCGAGACGCGTCTTGACCTCGGCCGGGGCGGTAATCCCCGTCGGCATCTCCGTGGCCATCTTGGGCTTTTGTGCTCTGGCGCTCGGCGCACACGCAAGTCCGAGACAGACAAGGCTGATCACGGCGCCGCACTTCTTCATGAGGGGGCTCGTCACGATCGTCTTCCTTTCTTGAATCATCGGACCTTCTCGATGTCGTTCAACTTCCACGTCTGCTCGTGGTCTCGACAATGGCCCGCACGTCGTCGTCGGTCAGGGCTGGAGCCGGCACGAAGAAGAGAACATCATTTCAGTTCAATTATCACCTTCTCGATGTGGCCGGTGAACTCGAAGGGTACCTTGTAATCCTCACTGACCGGCGTCCCGGCATCTTCGCCAATGTCCATGGTCTCGTCGAGTGAGATACGGATTGGGATCGTCCTCTCGACCCGGCCTCTGGCAACGCTCTTGCCGTCGATAATCATTTCAACGTTGGCTGGCTGGCCCATGCCCGTTCCTTCGTAGTTGAACTTTACCAGCACGGTATGTTCTCCGGGTGAAAGTTCTGCAGGGGCTTCGACAGTACTGCGCTTAAGGTTCAGGAAGTTGTAGCAAAAGACCGGTTTGTTATTCAGAAAATAAAGACCGATGCCGTTGAAGCGACCACCCAGCGTCATGATGACACCCTCTGCTCCTCCATCTGGGACCTTCACCTGGGCTTCGATCTGCCACGACTGATTCTTCAGGTCGGGTGCGCTACCTTCCGGAATACGAGTCATCCCTTCGTAGTAGGTAAAGGTTTTGCGTCCGGCGGTGAGACTGGGTCGGTTGGCAACATCGAAGCGTTCGATGGTACTGTCATCGAGTGGCAGGACGTTGTACTTGGTGGCCTCCACAATGAACTGGTCTTTCAGCTCCTGTAGTTTTTCGGGATACTGCTCAGCAAGGTTTACGGCCTGGCTGAAGTCTTCGTCCACGTTGTAGAGCTCCCAGTCGTAATCCGTATGCGCATTCTCCGAGGGTTTGTTCGGAATCCACGGAGCGGTTTTTGGCGTTGTAGCGGCAACCCAACCGTTGTGATAAACGCTGCGTCGGGCGAAAATTTCAAAATATTGAGTCGTTCTGCGTGATTTGGCCTTGGGGGCGTCGAAGGTATAGGCCATACTCACGCCTTCAATCGGCTTTTGGTCGAAACCGTTAACCTTAACGGGTGCAGGAATATCGGCTGCTTCGAGTACGGTTGGTAAAATATCGATGACATGATGGAACTGCGTGCGTAGTCCGCCCTTGTCCTTAATTCGCTCGGGCCATGAAATTACCATGCCGTTACGGGTTCCACCGAAATGTGATGCGACCACCTTGGTCCACTGGAACGGTGTCGACATCGCGTGAGCCCAGCCGGCGGGCATATGGTTGAAATACATTGGGCCGCCAAGGTTATCGTACGCCTTTTTGACATCATCGAAGTCTTCGATGACACCGTTAAAGAGGGTCATCTCGTTCAGCATACCTTGCGCGCCCCCTTCACCACTGGGGCCATTGTCGCCCATGATGTAGATAACGATGGTGTTGTCCATGCGACCGGTTTCCTCGAGGGCATCGAGGAAGCGGTTGATCTGGTCGTCGCAATAGGCCAGGGCGCCCGCGTAGACCTCCATCATTCGGGCGAACACCTTCTTGCGATCCGGGTCGAGAGAATCCCAGGCGGCGATGGCTTCCGGACGCTCAGTCAATATGGCGTTGTCCGGGATGATGCCAAGCTTCTTCTGGCGGGCGAAGGTCTCTTCCCGAAGCTTGTCCCAGCCCTGATCGAACTGACCTTTGAACTTGTCGATCCACTCCCTGGGGGCATGATGCGGGGCGTGAGAGGTTCCGGGGACGTAGTAGAAGAAGAAGGGTTTTTCAGGTGACATTGCATTGAGGAGGCGAAGCCGGTCGATGGCCTGATCCGCGAGGTCCTTGTCAAAATGGTAGTCCGGGTCGTCGTGAGGTGGTTCGATAGGCGTGGTGTTCTGGTATAGCGCCGGGGCCCACTGGCTGGTGTCGCCGCCGAGGAACCCGTAGAAATACTCAAAACCAAGGCCCGACGGCCACAAATCATAGGGACCGGACTGACTATTTTGCCAGTCGGGCACATTGTGGTTCTTGCCGAACCAGGCAGTGTTGTAGCCGTTGTGCTTGAGAATTTCTCCCATTCCGGCGAGCTTTTTCGAGACCAGGGTGTTATAGCCCGGATAACCGAGCCCCATCTCCATGATTGAACCCGTTCCGGTTGTGTGATGGTTGCGACCGGTGAGCAGCGCCGCCCGTGTGGGAGAGCATTGGGCGGTGGTGTGGAATGCGTTGTAACGAAGCCCGGTTTTCGCCAATCGATCCAGGGATGGTGTGGGGATCGGGCCGCCGAAAACGTTCGAAGCGGAGAAACCGACATCGTCCGGCATGATGATGACCACATTCGGCGCCCCTTCCGGTGCTGCGACCTGAACCGGAAAGTCTTTCTCCGAGTCGGCAGGGGTGAGCCCGATCTTGCCTTGGAAAACAGGTTCCGGAGACGGCAAAATGGTCCGATTCAGCTTTTCCGCAGCGTGAGACAGAGTACTGAGACTGCCTACTAAAACAAGAGTTTGAATCAAGAGCGTGCGCATCTTTTTTATCCTTCCTTCTTAATTCACCAGCTTGATGTCTTGCAGCGGATAGCTCTCGTCGAAGTACGCTTCGGTGGGTCCGTAGAAGCGGAGCATGATGAAGAACCCCTCACCGGCGTAGGTTTGGATCCAGTTGTCCCTGGGGACTCCCTCGGGCAGGCCCGGACTGAAATGCAACGTGACGGATCCGTCGCCGTCCACGGCCACGCCGGAACGAGAGCTGGCCACCGCCCTCGACTCTTCATTGATCAGCAGAGTACGGGTGTTGACGTCATACGCAACAGCGGACCAGAACGTCTCTGCCGGGGCATTGGCTGGCATGGTCAGGGTGTAGTGCCGACTACCGCTCAGGAAGTTGCCATCGCTGTCCATGTAAACCGATCGGTATTGCTGGCCGATGCCGGGCTGGCGGATGTAGTACGCCTCGCCGCGGGACACGGCTTCCCACGTGTAGGCGGCGCGACGATAAAGCTGGTCGAAGTGCTCATCCCGGTCGTCTGACGTCACCACCATCACCTGCTGCCAATTGGTCCCTTCGTAGGCATCTACGCCTGGGAAGCGGTTGGTGAACGTGTTCGCCTTGGCCATGGCTTCGCCGACCACGGCCGCTTCCTTGAGGATTCGTGCCTGTCGTATCGTCGGTTCGAAGGGCACCCCCTTCTGTATTCCCAACGACTCCAGCATCGACAACATGAAGCGATCGCGCTCGGGGAACACCTCGCGATCCATGATCCTCTTCAGGGATTCCCAATACGCCATACCATGCGGCTGCCACTGCCCCCAGGGCACGTCATCGCCGACCAGAATAAAATCCCTGTTTTGAGGGTTGTCGCGATCGGCGTACGGGTAGCTGGTGAACCTTCGCAACATGGCCTCCGCCTCGGCCGGGTCGGGCTGCAGAGCACGCGTACCGAAGAAAACCACATTCGAGGTGTTCTGCACGACGACGAACTCGTCCCTGCTCAGCCCGGCTGGCTGGTTCATGCCGGGCGCCAGAATCAGGAGCTTGACTCCCGCTCCGCCGTCGGGACCTGACACTCCGACGTCCAGTACGGCGCGCTGCCAAATGTCGTTGAGGACCCCGGCTGAGGGTCCAGGAGGGACTTCCATAACCAGCGGTCCCGTGCGCGTCAAGTCAGCGAACATGATGAAATAGGGCGTGGTGGCGTTGGGCGCGAGGATGCCTTGTTTCGACAGCGGTGTTTTCTGATAGACGAACTGACCATCGTGAGCTTCGAAGACCTCCTCGTGCGCACGCAACCACTCGCCGTAGCTGACGATTGGCAGCGCCCACAGGTAGGCCTGAGTTGCACGCTGGAAGTCCATCTCGTCGAAGAGCCGGTCCACGGTGGCAAGC
>JAHEIO010000208.1 GCA_024639325.1 Gammaproteobacteria bacterium | reverse complement strand
GTGTGTTGGAATGACGGTGGATCGTTTCATGGTGATTTTGGCCTTGGTGTGTTCTACACAACCGTGCCGGCATCATGAGGACGCACCCTCACACAGGGAATAGAAAATCCATTCTGGCCAGTGCGTCGTTTTCCATTCAGCCAATCACACCCTATAAGTAGACGGCCACGATCTGTGGCCGCTCATGCCCCAGCTCGAGACTGATCGTCAGGCGTGCCTTCTGATCGATCAGCCTTTGCTCCGGCGTGAGCGCCCTTACCGTGGGGCCACCGGCCGCCGGCGGCCGCCAGCCGGTCAATTCCTCGTACCGGTTCTGGGCATAGGCATGACGAAGGCCATGCATCTTGGAGAGTCCGGCCCGTGAGGTCTCGGCTTCGTATACGCGCAGTTGCTGGCGATAATTCTTCGCGCTGGGAATGAGCGATCCCTTGCCGGCCAACCGGTGCGCCCAGTCGAGGACCGCACGCTGTTCGTCGGTTCTCACCGGAATGACCCGCGCCTTCCCGCCCTTGGTCCAGCTGTCCTTGAGGACGATATGATCGCCCCGGTCCGCGTAGTGCGGCATGAACTTGATCGCCTCCTCGCGGCGCAATCCGAAGGCCTGCTGCAGTTCGAGACTCATCCGGACCCGGGCGTCACGTACCTTGCCCAAATCCTGCGGGCCAACCGTCTTGGCCTTCGATGTGTTGGTGACGAATTGCCGGTTCGGAATGCCGTAGTGGTCGTTCGAGCGGGCGACGACGTTCTGCCGGTTGACCTTCTGTGCCCACCAGCGGATGGCTGCCAGTCGATTCTTCATCGCCCCGGCCGACAATCCCCCACCTTGCCAGTACTCGACCAGTGCCTCGACGTGTTTGGGTTTGAGTGACTGCACGCGCATATGGCGGTAACCCAATTGGTGAAGCTGATCGGCGATCTGCGTTAGCAGACGCTCCCGATCCCGCTGGGTGGTGAAACTGCCGTCCTTGTTGCGGCGGCAAATCTGTTTGAGTTGGTAGTTCAGATCTCTCAAGGTGTTCGCGCTCATCGGTAAGTGTTTCTGACCTAACCGGTGGCCGTAGCCATCCAGTCCCGCTCGTGCGGTACGGTCATGGGACACCACTCCCATGCGACCTGAAGCTGCCTGGTCTAGGCAACGCCGGTTGTCCCCGGAGGGGATTGGCCCGGCGTGGACCAACATGCCCTGGACGGGCGCTCTTTGAGTGTGGTTACACATCACCTCCTTTTAGATAGGCGGAACAGATCCGCGGTTAATGAAAAATGAGCATCAACGGTACCGCCAGGGGCGGGCATCTCGGCTCGTCGATTGAATGCAGGTCGGTACCTGCGAGGATTAACCGATCCGATGATCGGCTCGGACTTGAGGATGGACCCACGGCCTTCGCCGCAGCGCGTCAAAGGGTCCGGGTGCGCTCTGGTGCCACTGTACCCGCAGTGGCCACGGCTAAAATCGTTCGAGGGCGGCAGTATCGGTCGTCATCACTGGCCAGTCACTGAAAAATCCTGCCGAGTTCGCGCGCCATTTCTGGAGCCGCCGCCCTCGTCACTACCTTAGCTATCGCTGCTAGTGACACGGGCGGCTTCGCGTCGGGGCTGCCCCAGCGCCAGGCATTCGCCTGTCAAAAGCGCAGCAACCGGAGAATCTTGCGGGATCTGCGGTGCGGATACACCTGACCACAGCTGACTCCAGAGTATGTGACGACTCCGAGCGGCCGGTGGGCGATTATTAGAGTGTAATAATCCACGCAGGCCGCACTTCAGAACGCGTCTTCGTCCGGCACTTCGAGCAGGCGCTCGCTGCGCCAGACCCGAACGACGCGCACGAGTTTCGGTTCACGACGGTAGACGATGCGAAACGGCGGCCGGATCAGCTCGCGCAGGAAAGGCTGTTCGAACTCAGGGACGGTACGGCCCATGTCGGGATGATCGGCCAGTGCCTCGATGCTCGCGACAATTTCACCGAGCAGGCGCTCACCCACATCGGGCACGCTCTGTTCGGCGTACCAGGCACGCAATGCCTCCAGATCGGCGAGTGCGGATTCGGCGAACCGGACGGCGACCTTCGGCATGCGACTATTTCAAGCCGAGGCGTGCCTTGGCGTCCGCGAGAGACAGCTCTCGGCCGGCCTCGAGGTCAGCAAGGCCGGCGACAACCGCCCGCATGAACGACCGCTCCTCCTCGGCCACCTCATAGTCGGTCACCGACTGCACTACGGCCACACCGCGTCCGCGGCTGGTGAGCAACACAGGACGGTGGGCGTCCGTCGCATGCTTGACGACGCGACCGGGGTTCACCTTCAGGTCGGCCAGCGGAATGACGTCCTCGGAAAACTTGGTGCTCATGCTCAGATCCTCAGGCCCTGTTAACAGGTCGGATAATAGCACCTTTTAACAGCGATCTTCAGCGCGAGAGACCCGGCGGCTGGCCGCATCCACTCCACCGGCAGAGAGGAGGATGTCTTGGACCAGGACATCCTGCATGCTGTCCTGCGTGGGTTGGCCGCCGAGGTCGCCGCGACAGCACGCAGGGAGAAGCTATCCGGTTCAGTAGTGACGCTGAAGATCCGCTTCATGGGCTTCGAGACCCACACCCGTCAGCACAAGGCCTCTCAGCCGACCCACGACGAGCGGGTGATCCTCAGAGAGGCGTGGACGCTGTTTCTTCACGGCAAACTGCCGCGTAAGCCGGTACGACTCATCGGCGTAGGGATCAGCGACTGGCAGCAGAGCGAGTCCAAGCTGGCACAGGCCGACCTGTTTGATCAGCCTCAGCGAAAGGCAAAAGACGATCGCCTGCTGGCAACCCTCGACCGCGTCGCCGATCGATTTGGGAAGGGAATGTTGCAGGTAGGATGCACGACGAGGACGAACAAGAGCAATCCACAGTGAGGATCTTTTTCGATTGCGCGTTTTTTTGAGATCAAGCAGGTCTGCATGTTTGGATAGGCGAATGACCGGTATCAACACGGGGACGAAACCGGACGATCACATCCTGGTTGGGATGCCGCTTTAATCCAAGCGGCCAGGGGCAAGATGCCGGAGGATTCCGGCTAATTTCAATCCACGTTGAGCATCAATAATGCAGAGTAGATTGTTATGCAGAGCCTTTTGTTAAAAGGCTCTGATTTGGCGCTATTTTTTGCCTATCTCCCTCCGCATAACGGAGGAGGATTTGAGCGAAGCAATGAGCTGATCGGTCGCCTTGAAGCGTCCCGAGCGCAGTTTCGGTGCCACGGCAGATTCAAGGGTTTCCAGCTTCACTGAAGGATCGACACGCGTGTATATTTCCGCCGTCTGCATATGGGCGTGTCCTAACCAGAGAGACACCTTTCGGATATCCTTGGTCGCCTGTAAGACGGTTAGCGCGCAGGTATGTCTCAACACATGCGGGCTGATCCGCTTCTTCGAGAGGGAGGGACAGTGTTTTGCCGCTGTTTTGGCATGTTTGTGCAGGACGTATTCGAATCCAGAACGCGTCATGGGTTGACGCCGAGCGTTGACGAATAGCTCCGGCACCAATACCTCACCTCGCACCGCGAGCCAGGCACGCACCGCCGAGGTCGTTTCCTTCCACAAGGGTAAACAGCGTTCCCTTCGACCCTTACCATGAACAACGATGCTTGCCTGCGGCTGCAGTGTGAGATCGGCGAGTTGCATGCCGATCAGCTCGGAGACTCGCAATCCTCCTGCAAAGCACAGATGAAGCATTGCGCGATCGCGGATACCGCTCCAGTGGTTGGGCACCGGCGCGTTCAGGATCGCCTGCATCTCTTCCACTGTAAGGTGGCGAACCAGGCGAGAGTCGGCTCTTTTTGCCGGAATTGCCAGAATGCATTGAATCTGTTCCATAGCTGACGGGACCCGATAGGCCATGAAGTGCATAAACGACTTGATAGCCGCAAGTCGCGTGTTTCTGGAGCTTGACCCATTACCGCGTTTCGTTTCCAGATGATTAAGAAAGCCGAGAACCAGAGGTGCATCGAGCTGCTCAAATTGCAACTGTGATGGCGAAACCTTGAGACAGTCTGCAGCATATTTGAAGAACAGCATGAAAGCG
>JAHEIO010000087.1 GCA_024639325.1 Gammaproteobacteria bacterium | reverse complement strand
TTCTCGACGACCATGCTGCTGGTGGATAGGATGCCCCACCGAGGCCTCGCTTGCAACCACCTGGCGGACGCACAACCGATGCGCTCATTGCTGACTTCAAATGAATGCTTAGCGGATTAGATGTCCAGCGATACCCCGCTGATCGCCACTAGCCCGCATTTCTCACCAGGCGGCTATAGAATCTCGTGAAGCATTGCAAACATTGAGGTCTATGGATATGTCCAAAAAACAGTGTGTCTTGGAAACGCCTATCCCGGCGCTGGCTGGTCCAGGCCCCGATGTACTTGGGCTTCATTCGATCCATAGCACCGGCTATGCATCTCACTCCAGCCCGGCGTTCATCGGCACCTGTCCTGCGCCATCGTTCGGGATCCTGGTGAGAAATGTGGGCTCGTGAAGATGATTGACGCTTGGTCTGAGCAATCAACCCTGGAAATCGGCAGAAATCTAATCCTTGATTATATTTTCCAGCTTATCGAATGCCTCTGATTTCTCCACCCAACCCCCGGACTTGAGCTTGGTGAGCGCCAGTTCGGACACATCGCCTTCCACCCACAGCAAGTGCTCATCCGAACCTCCGTGTGCGTCCATCAAACTGGCCAGCTCGGTAACCGCCCCTTCTACCTCCTCGGTCCACAAAAGGTGATCCAGTGGAGCAAAAATTATTCCATCCCCGGATTTCGTGATAGCAACCGGAACTAGCCCGGTTGACGATGCTATGATCTCCTTCACCGGCTCAACCTGCTCATGGTAAAGCTGTGCGAACAGAACCGACCTGACCATGAATTCACCCTCGATTGCTGTCTCTACCTTGATGGCGTTCTGCAGCAGAATTTCTCTACCTTTAGCACTGTCCAGTGACTTCACCGCGGCGACAAACGCGGTCTGCTCCGTCGGTGAATATTTCGTGTTCGAGAAGAACTGCTGGATCAGTTCTTCACTGTAGCCGAGCGCCTTCAGCGTCTCCTGGTTCTGGATCAGAAGATCCGTGGGGCTCAGGTTCCAGACCAGGTTGCTGACGCTGGCCGCCGTACCGACAACCGAAGGTATCGGGATCAGTATTTTTGTAACCTTGCCGACGGTGCCGGATATTTTTGCCACCCGTGCCAGTTCCGCCTGCAGAACGGGGTTGTCGGAATAAGGGTCTACCTTTAGTTCGCTGGCAATTTCTCGCTGGGCCTTGCCGATGCCCAGGTAAGAAGAGGCAAGTTGCGACGTCATGTCGGATTCGCCATTGGTCTCTTTGGATTCGCCGCTTTCCTCCTTGCCGGTAGCCTCTTCAGTCTTCGATTCGCTGGCTTGAGCGCCGACGTCCTTCGCGGTTTTTTTTGTGCGCTTGAACAGCCGGGATACCCCTGCCCCCAGATTGTTGAGCGACCCCTCCGGGTCGCTAGCCAACGCGGCCAGCGATTTACCGGTATCGGCTACCGCGTCGACCGCGGCATCGGCTCCAACGCTCACCGAGGTCATCTTCTTGAGCTCGGATATCGCAATGATTTCGTGCAGAAGTTTTTTCAGGTTACGGTTTCCGACCGCGGTGAACGGACCAAAGTCGGACTCAACGGTATAGTGATTCATATAACCGCTGATCAGTACGTCATCGGCAATCTTGTAGTGCTCGCCCTGCAGAATATTCGCTGCCAGCAGGCTGGAGGCAGGGACGGTCAACGTGTTGGGTTCGTAATCGGCCGAGTAAGCGGCATTGGAAACCGAGAGTACAGCCACTAACAAACCCGTTCTCGTCAAAAGTAATGTATTCAAATCATGATCTCCGATCTGGTTTTAGCCTTTGCAGGCGTCATTCTCATAGTGTGATTGGCCGGATGATACATAGTCCGGAGCGATTCAAGTGTTTCAAAAGCAGGGCCTTCAATCCGAGCCGGGGGCCAATGGCGTCGAATGGCAAGCAACCATACCATAACAACAGGCGTTCCGATTGTAAAAACCTCTACTGTGAGACAGGACGCTAGCCGTCGCGAAATGCGCCGAAAGTGAAGTCTTAAGATGTTGTACCATAGATTCATCTTTGGTCCTTTTGGGGAGCCAATGGCAGGCAACCGTCGATCTGGCCAACATGCGGCCATCCTGCGCGCGGACATTATGGTTCAACGGCGAAGGGCGCACCGGGGTTACAGTATGTTGTCAACCTTCGAGGGCGCTTGTCTTTACCGTTGTGTACGTCACTCCCGCCTCCGGGGAAAGGGGCTTACGGGCCTGGTTTTCGGTTGTTAACAGCGGTAGGTGCCCGGGAAAATGGCATGACGCTAGATCAAATCAGTATACTTTCTATACTGGCTTCGGCCATGGCCCTGTTTGTATGGAATCGCTGGCGATACGATGTGGTCGCAGGGTTGGCTCTGCTGGCCGCCGTGTATGCGGGCGTCGTGTCCGCTGAACGCGCATTTGAAGGATTTTCCCATCCCGCGGTCATTACGGTCGCCAGCGTTTTGGTGATCAGTCGAGCATTTCGGTCTTCGGGTGTGGTTGATCTGTTTCTGCGCTATCTAGCATTCACCAGAGGCAGTATTTCGAGCCAGCTAACGGCAAATTGCGGCATTACTGCATTTCTGTCTGCCTTTATGAACAATATCGGCGCACTCGCACTGATGCTGCCAATCGCAATGCGCGATGCGCGCAAGGCAAAACGCGCTGCGTCCCATCTGTTAATGCCGTTATCGTTTGCCAGTCTGCTGGGTGGGCTGGTAACGCTGATTGGCACGCCGCCCAATATTGTTATTGCAATATTTCGGGCTGACAATAGTGGCGAGCCTTTTGGCATGTTTGATTTCACGCCGGTTGGAGTGGTGGTGGCAATAGCCGGCATCGTGTTTATCGTCGCGATAGGCTGGCGTTTACTACCGCAGCGTGATTACACCCAGTCCGGGGAACCCGACGAACAGTTTCAAATTGCCAGTTACATGACCGAGATACGGATCACGGCTGAATCTGCGCTGGTCGGCACCACGGTCGGCGCGCTGGAGTCGATGTGCGAAAATGAAATCTCGGTGATGGCAATCATCCGCGGCGACCGTCGGCGATTGGCACCGTCCACCATCGAAACGCTGTATGCCGGAGATATATTGTTGCTGGAGGGCGATAGCGAAGCGTTACAGCCTTTGTTCGAGAATCCGGGATTGGTGGAAGCCGGGGCAGAAGTTACGGATCCGGAATGGCTGAAATCACCGGATGTCCGCGTCATCGAGGCAGTGGTAATGCCAAACTCGATGGTTGAAGGATTGTCGATGCGCGGCATTAAAATGCACCGGCATTACGGCGTCAACTTGCTCGCCGTCGCGCGTCAGGGACGGGCATCCAGGGCGAGACTTAAATATATTACCTTCAAAACAGGCGACGTGCTGCTGTTGCAGGGGGAATCGGCAGCGCTGGAACAGGTGTGCAAAAACCTTGGCTGTCTAGCGATCAAGAATCGCGGCTTTGAAATAACCGCGCGCAGGGGGTCACTGCTGACGCCTACCGTGTTCGCCGCGGGTATTCTGGCAGCGGCAATGGGCTGGTTACCGGTTCAAATCGCGTTCGTTACGGTGGTCGGGGTACTGATGCTGTTCAGGGTGATTTCCCTGAGGGAAGTATACCGCAGTATAGAGTGGCCGGTGATTGTTCTGCTGGGGTTTCTGCTCCCGGTGGGCGAAGCGCTGCAATCTACAGGAGCGACCGCGCTGATCGCAAACGGCATCATTTCAATTGCCCATGATATTCCACTGTGGTCATTGTTGGCGCTGTTGATGATAACTTCGATGGTGTTATCGGATCTGGTACACAACACGCCAACGGCGGTGCTGATGGCGCCCATTGCGTTCAGTCTCGCCAACGGCATGCATCTACCCGCGGATCCTTTTTTGATGGCTGTCGCCATCGGTGCCGCATCGCCGTTCTTGACGCCGATTGGCCACCCGTCAAACACGCTGGTGATGGGACCAGGAGGCTACAACTTCGGTGACTACTGGCGGATTGGTTTGCCGCTGGATTTCGTGATACTGGCCGTCGGCGTACCGATGATCATGTGGGTCTGGATGTAACAATTTTCAGGGTAAATTGGAAACAGGCCACGATTGATCGCCACTTCTGGGAGTTGGTACGTATCACGGAGCCATCCTAATTCAACGCTGCATCTTCGACCCGAGCTGAGTGGCAGCCAAGTTCCAACCAGTATTCTCTCCCTGTAGAACCATACCGTTTGACCGTGCATCAGTGATGTCTGATGACTGTCTATTTCCGGTGTTCACCAGGTAACGGTCATCTACTTCGCCAGCGAATCTGCATGTTGCCATGCAGCAGAGACGGCACTGCGCGATCCAATATTGCCAGATTCTAAATATTCTATGGATGGCTGTAACTTGCCCTGGTAACCGAAGGCACGTATCGATAAATTCGGCACTTCAGGATCGTCGCCGGGATTTTTTCGAAAGTTCTTCGCAAAACTCAGTGTGCTCCCGCGTAATCAGCATGTTGATGTCGTTAGCAATTTGTTACCGCATGTCGATTTAGTTAGATTTCAAATCAATTCATTTCCCAATGGGTGGGTTATTTCGAAAGCGTTTTTCGTTTGCTCAAACAGCTCGTGTCAATCCTCCATCGATGCGGATATTCTGACCGGTGATGTAGGCTGCGCCATCGGATGCCAGATAGGTAATCAATGAGGAGACTTCACTCGCCTTTCCGTACCGGCCCATCGGGATACGCGCTCGGCGATCCTCGGTCTCGGGAAGGCTGTCGATGAATCCGGGCAGGATATTGTTCATGCGAATGTTGTCGGGCGCGTACTTGTCGGCGAAGAGTTTGGTAAAGCTCGCCAGTGCGGCACGAAATATCCCCGATGTCGGGAATAATGGATCAGGCTCGAAAACCGCGAAGGTCGATATGTTGACGATCGCTCCACCACCTTGCGCGGCCATCAGCGGTGCCACAATGCGGGTCGGCCGAATGACATTCAGTAAGTAAACCTCCATCCCGTCGTGCCATTCTTCGTCGCTGATCTGCAGCACCGGGCCCTTGGGACCGTGCCCTGCGGAATTGACCAGGACATCCACGCGCCCCCAGCGCTCCATGGTCATATCGATGATTCGCTGCACATCGGCCACTTCGCGATTAGACCCGGTCAGACCGATGCCACCCAATTCGCCGGCCAGCGCCTCACCTTTACCCGATGAGGAGAGGATTGCGATTTCATAATTCTCGGCCGCCAGCGCCTGTGCCGCGTCGGCTCCCATGCCACTACCGCCTGCTGTAATTAACGCTACTTTTTTGGGTGTCATTCTGGATTCTCCAATGTTGATGATTGCTATATTTATGCGCTAAACGCGTGTACTTTAGTAATCATGTTTCGTCGCGTGAGGCAGTATAAAATCTACTGCCTGAGGGTTGAAGATTGCGCCAACCAATAACGAACTAAAGCGTACCAGTCTTGGGAATTAGATTCTGGCTGGTTCGAGAAATGATCGGCTCACTTGCAATCAGTCGGTCTTTTTCGTCTCTTGACCTATCTCGATCAACTGATGGTATTTGATCGTGCCCAACACCGCAGCTAGAAAAAAGTAAAGCAAAATCAAGCTGAAGATCATCATCATCGTAGACGGGAATACTCCCTGTACGGCGCGCAATACCTGTGGAACGAGAAAGAGCACGAAGAGCACAGTGGCCGCCGTGCGAGATTTATAGAAGAGTCCCGTTATGCAGGCGATCACGATTACGCTGCCGGCCACCATTTCCGGCTGGGAGACGAGGGCGGTAAATGTCTGTGTCCCATGTTGCTTCAGTAACAAACCGAAGTCGAGAATCAACCAGGCTGTTCCGGCATATATACCGTTGAGAACTGCCTGCTCAGCCTTGACTAAATTCATCGCAGCGAGTTATTCACGTCATGGCGAGGGTATCTGAAAGTCACCGGTTTGTTGTTGTGCTGAAAGTGTCTTTTATACCAGATGCTTTTTGTCAATGAAACTGACATATCGCGCAATTCGTGATCGAATCATGATTTCAAGCGTGGATGCTTGCCCTCTTCGGCCATACGCTAAACCCAGTTGTACTTTTACAATCGCCGGTGCATAGACTTCTGACCGGGCGGGGTGACGTCAGTGTAAAAGTATTTTAAATTTTGTTCTGATTTTTGCATCGACAGCGGGGCCGATGTAGTTCGGCTGGCGCCGAGCCAGGATCTCGCGAACGTCGTGGTTGGCCCTTTGCCACGCATCCTGCGCACCAGCCTCGGCCCAGGCCGTGGGTTCGAGGCGATCACCGAGTTTTGGGTAGAAATAATCTCGCTCCATCGCTTCAATGGTCTGGGTTTCACCGATGAAATGGCCTTCCCCGGATATCACGTCTTTCATTGCTTCAAACGCCAGCGTGTCTTCGGTCACCTCGACACCGCGAATCATGCGGTACACGTGCGACAGCATTTCATCGTCGAGCAGGAAGGCCTCGAAGGAGACACCGAGCAGGCTTGCCATCATGCCCGAGGATTCGTAAATCATATTGGCGCCGGATAATCCACAGGCCAATGATGACAGGGCTTTTTCCATTCCCATTTGTGCGTCTACCGCCTTCGCGTCGGACATGCTCGAGGCCACTCCGGACGGCACCCCGATATAATTGGCGAGCTGCGCGGCGCCGGCATTCAGGATCGAAATTTCACCGCCGCCACCGCAAAATGCGCCGGTGCGCAGATCGATGACAAAGGGCCAGTTGGAAAATATCATCGGGAACCCGGGTTCAAAGATATTGACCATCACAAGCGCCGCCAGGGTTTCGGCAAACGAGGCCGCGAGCATGCCGTCGATAGTCGCCGGTGAAGTCGCCCCTGACATCGCCGCGACAATGGCATTGATCGGCATACCGCGTCGAATGCTGGCCATGGCGACATGAAAAGCATCCTCGCCATAGCGCATTGGTGAAATGATCGGGCTGATATGCGCCTTGCAAAACGGTTTTTCGGCAAACTTGCCCGTACCTCCGGCAATCCAGTCAAACATATCGACGATTGGGTCGACATGCTCGCCGATGGTGAAATTGGTACCTACCGGTTTTTGCGTGCCGCTCATCAGGCAATAGGCTGTGTTCACGTCGAGCTCGAAAATATCGGGTACATCGGTGGCAACGCAGCAGCGCGTGAACCAGGATATGTTGGACAGGGTGTCGGCAAGATGGGTAAAGCCCGATAGATCTTCCAGGGTCGAAGGGCGATAAACGTGAGAATCGAGATCCAGGGTTTGCACCGCGGCGCCGCCGGTGCCGAAGTAGACGCGGTCGCCGCCGACTTCGAAGCTGTACTTCTCATCACGTCCATGGAACACGAAGGACTTGCAGGCCGTGTCGATGATATCTTCGACCATATCCCTGGAAAAACAGAGTCGACCATGATCGTTTATGGTCGCGCCGCATTTGAGCGCCTGATCGACCAGTGCCTTAGGCGAATCACCCATGCCAAGCTCGGCCAGCATTCGAATCGAGGTATGATAAATCTGACCGACCTGGGTGTTGGTTAAGGGTCGATACTGCCCGCCGATCGGACCCGCGGGAGCCGGGTTTATCGCCGGGGGCTTGCTGCGTTTCGCCCGCATCGCCTCACGACTACCGCGCCGGCGCCGCCTTGGCTTAGCGGCATCGCTCATGCACGCACCAATTTGTTTTCAGGGTCATATAATACCGGATCCACCACAATCGCATCGTATCGGTCGCCGAGAATACCGAGGTTGAGCCTGGTACCGACGGCGGCCATATCAGGATCGAGGTAGGCGTAGGCGATATTTTTAGCGACACGATGACCATAGCCTGCCGATGTGACAGAGCCCACCTGTTGTTCGCCTGCAAACACTGGGTCGCCTCCATGCGCAGTCGCAATGTCGCAATCGTGCGTCATCGACACCAGCAATTTGCGCGGTCCGCGCTCCAGCTGTTCGAGCAGGGCCTGTTTACCAATGAAGTCGGTTTTATCGAGCCTGGCGAATCGGTCGAGTCTGGCTTCAAAGGGATTATGTTCATATATCAAGTCGGCCTTCCAGTGCAGGTAACCCTTCTCAAGGCGCATCGACTCGGTTGCGTAAAGCCCAAAGTGGCCGAGATCAAAGTACCTGCCAGCCTCGTTTAATATTTGCCACACCACGTAGAGCTGTTCATTTGGCACGTGCAATTCATACGCCAGTTCGCCCGAAAAACTGACGCTCATCGCGATTACCTCGGCATGGCCGATAAACATCGCCTGGCAGCGCAACCAGGGAAAGGTCGATTTCGACCAGTTGCTGCGCGCGGATACCGACTGTAACAGGTCGCGAGATTTCGGTCCGGCGACCACCAGAATGGTGTGACTGCTCGCCATTTCGGTAATCGTAACCGAGTCCGGTTTGAATCGATTCAGCCAGTCGCGGTCGTGCCATTCCGCGGCCGCGGCGGAACCCCACCAGTATCGGTTTTCAGAAAGCTTAACCAGGGTAGCCTCGCTCAAAATGTTACCGTTCTCGGTGAGCAGGTAGCACAGGCCCAGCTTGCCGACCTCGATTGGAAGTCGTCCGCAAATCATCCGGTCGAGAAATTCGGTGACGCCGTCACCACTGATTTCATAACGATTGAAACCGGAAACTTCCATCATGCTGACATGTTGTTGCAGACGTTCGATCTCTTTCGCGACGACTGCTCTGGTGGGAGTAAAACGGTAACTGTGCTCGTCGACGAAGTCGGCATCCGGTTTGAAGAACAGGACTCGTTCCCATCCGTTGACGACGCCCCAGGCGGCGTTTTTCTGGTCGAGCAAGGTGTAGAGAGGGGTTGTGCGCGCGAGGCGCGATGCCGGGCGATGTTCGTGCGGCAGGTGGTAGTGAAACTCGTTCTGGTAGTCCTCGATCGCCTTCAGGCAGGTGTGTTCGGTGTTGGCGTACTGGGTGAAGCGCCGTGGGTCGAGAAACCACGCATCCCATTCGCCTTCGCCGTGCACGATGATTTCGGCCAGCAATTTGCCGTGGCCGCCGGCTTCGCCGATGCCGGCCCGCAAGCCGATCGCGCAGTAGGCGTTTTTGATTCCCGGGATCGGGCCGATCAGCGGTGCGCCATCGATGGTATAGGTGATCGGGCCATTGATTACGGTGTGGATACCCGCCTCGACCAGTGACGGCAGGCGCTCGAAAATAGCCTCCATGTTATCGAGGCAGCGGTCGAGATCTGACGGGCACAGGGCCTGGGTAAAGTCGGGGTGGATGCCGTCCATGCCGAAGGTTTTGCAATCCTGTTCGTAAATGCCGACCAGCAATCCCAATTTTTCCTGGCGGCTGTAAAAGTCGTCGCCGGGGTCGCGAATTATGGGTACGCGAAAGTCGAGCGCCTCGAGTTCGGGTATGGTGTCGGTTAGGAAGTACATATGCTCCATCGACGTGACTGGGTGGGTGACGCCAAGCATGTTGCCGATCTCGTTGACCCGGTAACCAGTCGCGTTGACGATATTTTCGCAGGTGATATCGCCGTTTTTGGTATGGACGATGAACTCGCCATGGGTCTTTCGTGTAATGCGCTCGACCGGGTTGAAGCGGTATACTTCGGCGCCCGCCTCGCGCGCCTTGCGCGCCAGCGCAAAGGTAATACCGGCGGGGTCGATATCCCCGTCGAGGGGATCCCACCACGCACCGAGCAAACCCTCAGTGTTAATCAACGGGTGCCGCCGTCCGACTTCCACGGCGTCAATGAATTCCATTTCGACGCCCACGCCGCCCGCCATGCCGACGTAGTGTTTATAGGTATCGACCTGGGCCGCCGTATGGGCGAGACGCATGCCGCCGGTGATGTGGTAGGAAATCGGGTTTTCCGGATCGGCGGACAGTTCGCGATACAGTTCGATGCTGTGACGCTTGAGCGCAACCATGGTTTGATTGCCGCCAAACTGGGTAACCTGCGCCGCCGCATGCCAGGTCGAGCCCGACGTCAGTTCGTCTCGTTCCACCAGCACGACATCGTTCCAGCCTTCCCGGGTTAAATGGTAAAGCGTGGAGCAACCGGCGATACCCCCGCCGATCACGACCACGCGCGCATGCGTTTTTACACTGTTACCGACCATCTGCTTGAATCCACACCATTTGTTGCAATGATGCGGATTTTAGGGCACTTGACAATCGAAAAAATATCTTCATAGTTCAAAAATATTGAACCAAATTCGAGGTAAAACAACGCTATAACCGATGAGTCTTGAAATAAATTTGAACTATCATTTGCCATGAAACACTTTCTGCCATCGATGGACGCGCTCAAGGTTTTCGAATCCGCCGCGCGCCAGCTCAGCTTCAGCCTGGCGGCGCAGGAACTCTGTTTGACCAAAGGCGCTGTCAGCTACCGGATTCGCAAGCTCGAAGCAGATCTCGACTGCGCGCTGTTTCGGCGTTCGGTACGCCAGGTCTATCTGACCAATTCCGGGCAGGAGTTATTGCAGACCACGCAGCGCGTGTTTGCCGATCTGACTCGTTCGATCGAGCAGATCAAGCCGCATGGCGCAGGCCACGACGTACTGATTGGCGTGACAACCTATGTGGCCCTGCGTTGGTTGTCGCCGCGTCTATCCGGTTTCGGAGACGCCAACCCCCAGATTTCGATTCTGCTGCAGCACGCGGTAAACGCGGAAGATTTTAGGATCCAGGATGTTGATTTCGCGATACGCTGGTGCCGGATGGAAGGGCAAAACAGTCGTAACCGGTTGCTCGAATTACCGATGCCTCTTTTCCCGGTCTGCAGCCCCGGGTTGCTCGGCCGCCATGTACGATATGCCGACGCCAGCGATCTCGAAGTGGGTGAATTCAGCGGTTCCCCGTTGGCTTCGATTCCACTGCTGTGCGAGGATCGAGCGTTCGACCTGTGGCAGACCTGGTATGGGCAGCACCAGCCGTTGACCAATCCGCGCCGCATCATCGCCGATGCCAATGTGCGTACCCAGGCAGCCATCGACGGCCAGGGCTGGACCCTGGCCGACGACCTCATGCGGCCAGAGCTGGAAGCCGGTGCGCTGGTCGCGCCTTTCGGGCATCGGCTGGACGGTTACGGTTATGCCATCCAGTCGGCGCCGGGTCGCTTCATCAGCCGGAATGCGCTGGCGCTAAGAAACTGGTTGATCGGTCAGGCCTGAGACATAGCGCGCAGGCGCGGGGTATCACTTTTTGCCGGTATTTGACGCTCGGATTGACCAGGCCGCAGGCCGATTGACCTACCTGGAAAACGCAGCGAATCGACCCTATCTCCATTTGCGTGTTTATTAGGATTCAACGTCAGCTCGACCTGCGAATGCGGCGCGTCGTTTTGGCTCTAGTCCGCCGCGTCGTATTCCAGTTCTGACAATATGTGAATTGCGTTTGCACGGACGGATGCTTCCGGATCGTAGCGCGCCTGGCCCAGGTACATCACCGCGTTTTTCCCTCCGATATCACCGAGCGCGGACACGGCGAGCAGCCTGATCGTCGAATCCTGGTCGTATAACAGGCTCGCCAGTGCGTGCACCGCGCTCTTGGAATCGAGATCCGACAGCGCCTCGATGGCCGCCAGCCTGACTTCCGCATCCTGATCGTGCAAATGCAGCTCGATGCTGCCGACCGCCAACCTGGCGTCGTGCGCGGCCAGCCCTTCCAGCGCGACTATCCTCACCTGCGGATCGGTATCGCTCAATGCCGCTGTCAGTGCCGGCACGGCCGCTTCCGTACTCACGTCGCCGAGGGATTCGACTGCTGCCCGGCGTATCGCCGGATCTTCATCGTCCAGCATCGGTAACAGCTCGTTGAGCGCCGTGTCCACGGGCTGGTTCTCGAGCTCGGCAATGCGGTCGAGATTGGGATTCGGAACCTGCGTCCTGTCGACAGGCTGCGTTGTCGCCGGCATGGCCCCCGGTGATTCGGGCTCGATCTGTGCGAACGGTATTGCTTGATTCGATGCCTGCGTCTTCGCGGGCCCGCCGTCGAAACGCGGCTTCGTTCGATTTTGCGTTAACGGCGCCGATTCCCGTTTTGCCGGCGTCGATTCATCGACCGGTGCCAGGTTGCGGAACAAACCGGGTATCTGCGATGCCGCCGCCAAACCGGCGATTGCGATGACAAGCGACAGTACCTGGGTTCTGGTTACGCGCATGACGACTGTTTTCCAAAACAGGATCCTCTCCCCGGGGGGAGAGGATGTGTTGCTGCTGTATGACTAGATTTCGATTTCAAAACAGTCTTCGACTGCCGACTGGTTGCCGGGCCTGGATTCCACAATTTCCCCGTCATCATCCGCGGCCTCACCGGTTTCGACCCTGACGATAATTTCGAACTTGATTTCACCTTCCAGCGCAAGCGCAATGAACTCAGCGGGGATAGTCCATGAAGTAACTTCGGGTGGAACGATGGTGGCCGATTTATATTCCGTGTCGTCGATTTCGGCGACAAATTCATAGTACAAAACGTCCTGTAAATCACCAGAAACGCCCAGTGGAATCTTTCTATCCGGCTGACCTTCATCCCCGTAGCGCAGATCCTCCCCTTCCAGCAGGGGTTGGTCCTCTAATAGGTCAAAGTTCCACATGTCGTAATGCGACATCGTAACCTCGTCCCAAGTAACCACTACGTCACCATTGCCATCGGGTACCGCCTCCCAGCATACTTTTTCTAATTCTTCCTCACCTTCGTCGTTTATCACTTCCTCGAATCCGGGATTCTCGTCATTATCAGGAAGTTCCCCGACGCTGGCCACAACCGGGGCTGCCGGGATGATTTGTGACAGGTAGACCTCACCCTCGATTTCCTCGTGATCGAGGGTCCTGCCTTCCCATTCGTAGACGCCCTCGGGGAAGCGGTTGAAGAATACTTCAGGATCCAGTTCATCGAAGGTGGGCTCCGAGCTCTCGAAGAACAGTTCAGTCAATCCCTGTCGACGCAGCCCGGACTGGGCATTGATCCTCAATACTTTGCGTCCCCTGCCCCGGGCGCCTTCGGGGCTCTCGATCACCATTCGTTTCCAGGCGTCGCCGTCGGCCTTGCCGTGAGTGCCGAGATCGCCGTCGGTGTCATTCAACTCGAAATACAGCTGGGCCTCTGAGAGTTCCAGTTCGTCGTGGTCGCTGGCGATGCCCAGCGTGGGTGCGGCCACCAATGCACTCACAACCGCGGCTATGGGTAGTTGTTTAAATTTCATTTCAGTGCCTCCTATTCGATTGAGCGGTTCTTTTAAGGTTATCCAGTAGCACTAAGCCTTAGCATGGACACTGAGAAAATATCACCGCAACCTTAAGATCTGCTGAACAGAAGCGGGAGGGGTAAAACCGCGCCGCCAACGGGTACCACGTGGACTAGGTAAATTGGAGTGTGATCCGATTGCGAACGAGATACGGGTCGTGGGTAAACTAAGTTTTCTTCATCCTGCGAAGTTCTGATTAGAGTTGCGGCCATTCTGGAGAGACAGACAGCACTGCACCATCCATGCCCGAGCGTAAGCACAATTTGCGCCCACGCTAGCTTGTCATAAGAAATAAGATGCTCGGCGACCACGCACGCCAAAGAGCATTTGATGGCCATCGCCAATCGATTGATTTCACTCACCAGCGAAAAAGTACGGGAACTGCCCGCCGATCCTCAGATAATTTGCATAGTCCGATATTTCAACAACGTACCAAGGTCGCCATCAAATATTGTGCCCGCGCTGAAGATACACATGACTCTAGCCTGCATTTCTCACCAGGATCCCGAGCGATTGGGCAGGACAATACCAAGTCAAAGAGATACCCGATCTACGCCAATTGTTACGACTGCCAGGGTGGTAGCTGTGCTGATTCGGGAGGGTAACGTTTTTCCGGTGTTAATGAATCCAAAACGGCGGATAGGTTTTATCCCGGTGTCCGAAACGAATTGTTTTGTACTATTTACGTACTACGTTCTGTCATGATAGCGTGAGCGTCAATGACCCGAAGCTTTTGGGACCGGAAAACCTAGCGATTTTTTCAAGGTCGACGGGTTCGCGTCTCTGAAGGCTTCTCGGAACAGGCCGCGCGCCGTTTGACCTACCTGGATAACGCAGAGAGTTTGCATGATTTGTCGAACCTGCGGACCAATAGCTTGTAGTTGCTGTCCGGCGATAGGGCAGGGCGGCACAGCATCCGGATCAATCGGCAGTGGCGGATTTGTTTTCGCTGGGAAGGAGATGGCCCCTACGACGTTGAAATTGTGGATTATCACTGAAATTGTGGATTACCACTGAATGTGGTTTAGGTGATGAGCTTTAAGAATGGCATGCGACCGGTGCATCCCGGTGAGGTCTTGCGCGACGAACTCGATGAGCTTGGAATGTCGGCCAACGCGCTCGCCGAAGCATTGGATGTTCCCGCCAACCGCATCAAACCAAGAAACGTAGCGGCTTGACGTCTTATGTCTCCAACCTGTTAATCATCACTCTCCGAATAGTTTCGTGTTGAAGACGGTCTTATCTGTACTCCCAAGATTGCTACCTAGCTGCATCACACGGATTAACTATCGGAATTGAACGAATCCGGGCACCTTACAGAACTGATAAACGGTAGATCATTCTGCGGTGTCCAACCGCCAGCACCAAGACAACAATGTGCTCGTCCTCAATTCGGCAAGCCATACGGTAGTGCCACCGTACTGCATGTTCTGACACAGATACCTGGTGGTATCTCCGGCGTCTTGATCGCACAAGTGATGTTGGATAATTCTTTAATCGATCCTTCAACTACGGTTCGTAGCGGTCTAGGGCAGTGGATCGGAGAATTTGTTGCTACTTTCGGGCTTGTTGGCCCAATTCTTGGGTGCCTAAAAGTGCCGCCTGAAGCCGTCTCATACGCAGCGGGCCTCTATATCACTGCCGCATACTGGTTTAGGTCTTCCACCTCTTTTGCCAATCCGGCAGTCACTAATGCGCGTGGATTTTCCAACACATTTGCAGGCATTTATCCGGCTAATATCGCGGCATTTGTTGCAGTACAACTGATTGCGGCTATCCCGGCCACATTGTTCTTCCACTGGCTGCTGGAAGAAATATACTAGGACAGCGTAGGTCCTTTATACGCTAGGAAAAGTAACCCGTGACACCTACGAAGTCAGAATATTCGTTGGATGAGACCATAAACCGACGCGCCGTTCCGGCACTTAAGTTTCATTCAATAGTGTTGGGGAAGAATAACGAAGGTCTGTTTGCTGGCGGTGTCGCCGATATGG
>JAHEIO010000022.1:21202-49201 GCA_024639325.1 Gammaproteobacteria bacterium | reverse complement strand
CAGCAGCCCCCCGACGACGATCAGTTCGTCCGCCACGTCGTCACTGGCCGGAGGGAGGGCGCAAATCCCTGGCCACTTTGTCCAACACGCCGTTTACGAATTTGTAGCCATACTCGGCGCCGAAAGTCTTGGCCAGTTCCACCGCTTCATTAATGATGACCTTGGTGGGGACTTCTTTTTTGTATTCAAGCTCGTAGGTCCCAATACGCAGGATTGCGCGCTCGACCGGATCAACATCGCCGAGATCACGATCGAGGTGAGGTAATAATCGTTCGTTTAGCTCCTGGCGATACAGCGGCACTTCATAGACCAGCGCGTGGAAATAGGCCTGGTCCGTGTCGTTCAGATCGTGATCCTGGATGAAATGTTTGAGGATGTCTTCCGGCCCCTGCTCAGTAAGATCCCACTGGTACAGCGCCTGTACCGCGGCCTGTCGAGCCAGGTGTCTGCTGCCGCTGGACATGGATGTTTCAGATTGACGCCGTTGTTGGAGTTCTGACTATGCGTCAAGTTGCCGCAACACATTGACCATTTCAAGCGCGGACAAGGCCGCATCCTCGCCTTTGTTTCCGGCTTTCGTTCCAGCCCGTTCGATCGCCTGCTCTATCGTGTCCACGGTCAGCACGCCGAAACTGACCGGGATGTCCATGTCCAGGCTCGCCCGCGACAGCCCCGACGCACACTGGCCGGCCACGTAGTCGAAATGGGGTGTACCGCCGCGTATTACGCAGCCAAGGGCGACTATCGCGTTGTACCGCCCGGTGCCGGCAAGCCGCTTTACCGCAAGCGGGAGTTCGAAGGCTCCAGGCACCCAAACTGCATCCATATGTCCTTCATCGACACCGTGTCTCGTCAACGTATTCAACGCGGCCGTGAACAACCGTTCGGTAATCAGGCTGTTGAACCTGGCAACAACGATTCCGAATCGCGCATTTCGCGCGTTAAGGTCTCCTTCGAAGGTTTTCACCTTGTGGTTGAACGTCATCTTGCAATGTATTCCACTATTTCAAGGCCGAAACCCGACAACGCGTGCATTTTTCTGGGACTACCCAGCACACGCATCTTGCCAACCCCAAGGTCAGCCAGAATCTGACCACCAACGCCCAGCACACGGAGATCCTCACCGCTTTCTCGCCATGGGAATTCGATTCCGCGACCGTCGACCTCGGCGTACTTGATACGTCGGGCTATTTCCTCGTCATCCTCCTGATAACGCAAAATAACCAGTGCGCCGGTCCCTTCCTGGCGGATGCGATTGGCGGCATCGCCAATCGACCATGAAGTCGCCTGCTGCAGTTCCCTGAATACGTCCAGCACGCCGGATTCGACCTGGACCCGCACCAGCGTTGGAGAGTCCGGCGACAGTGCTCCCTTGACTATGGCCAGGTGCATCTCGCCGCCAACTATATCACGGTACACATGAACGTCGAACTCGCCTGCCAGCGTATCCATGCTGGTGGTGGCAATTCTTTCCACCGTTGGCTCATGCTGCATGCGGTAGCGAATGAGATCAGCTACAGAGCTGATTTTCAGTCCATGCTCCTGGGCAAACTTTGTCAGGTCGCCAAGGCGCGCCATGCTGCCGTCATCGTTGAGAATTTCGCAGATCACGCTGGCGGGTTCGAATCCCGACAGCCGCGCCAGATCGACACCAGCCTCCGTGTGGCCCGCGCGTGTAAGCACGCCCCCGGGTTGCGCCATGATCGGGAACACGTGCCCGGGGCTGATGATATCGTCAGGTCCGGCGTCCCTGCCTATTGCCGAGTGGATCGTGGTCGCCCGGTCCGCAGCCGAAATGCCAGTGGTGACGCCCGCGGATGCCTCAATCGACATGGTGAAGTTGGTCGAAAACCTGGAAGCGTTCTTCCCAACCATCAATGACAGACCCAGTTGTTCGCAGCGCTCAGTGGTCAAGGTGAGACAAACCAGGCCTCGCGCATAAGTGGCCATGAAGTTGATATGCCGCGGTTCGACTTTTTCGGCGGCAATGAGCAGGTCGCCCTCGTTTTCACGGTCTTCGTCGTCGGTAATAATTACCAGTTTTCCCCGGCGATAGTCGTCCAGAACATCTTCGATGGAGGTCAGGGGCATGTCGTAATCTTACTCGTCCATGTCGGGTGCGACGAGCCCGGTGTTCAAAAGCCTGGCCAGATATCGCGCGATTATGTCCACTTCAAGGTGGACTCGGCGGCCGGGTTCATAAGTCTTCGCGGTGGTTACCTGGGCCGTATGGGGAACGATGTTCACTTCGAAGGAATTTCCCTCCACCGAATTTACCGTCAGACTGACGCCATCGACGCATACCGAACCTTTCTCTGCAACGAACCGGGACAAATCCGGCGGAACAGCGAACTGCAACCGGGTCGAGGCACCGATTTTCTTTACGCCTTCAAGGCGTCCGATCCCGTCGACGTGTCCCGTTACGATGTGTCCCCCCATTCGAGTCGTGGGCAGCAAAGCCAACTCGACATTGACGATATCGTTCGGCAATTTGGAGGCAAGTAGCGTACGTGCCAGGGTTTCCTGCGAAACGTCGAAACTGAGATCCTGCCCCTCGATGCCAGTGACCGTGAGGCACACCCCGTCCACCGACACACTGTCACCGATCCCGACTTCACCGCGACAGGCCTCGCCCGCATCGACCACGAGCTTCAGATCGGGTCCCGAAACATCCGATCGTCGTATTAAACCTACATTCGATACGATTCCCGTGAACATCCGCGGTCTGCCGGCTTAGCCTGGAGACAGGCGGATTCTGATATCCGCACCGAACTGCCTGATATCCGTGACGTCGAGCTCGGCACACTCGCCAAGGTGCTTCCTACCCGGGAGGTCGAACATACCGCGCGCTTCATTTCCCAGGATCCGTGGCGCCAGGTACAGCAGGATCTCATCGACCAGCTCCGCCTTCATCATCGCGCCGCTCAGCGTCGGGCCTGCCTCGACCAGCAATTCATTGACCTCCCGTTGCGACAGATCGTCCACCAATGCCACGAGATCAACGGCCCCATCATCTCCGGGCAGACAGACCACCTCCAGGCTGGAACCGACCTTGTCCGTGTATTCGTAATCTTCGTTGGCCGTCGCAACAAGCGTGCTGCCGGGTTGTTGAAGCACACGCGCGCCTTCAGGCGTCGAGAAACGACTGTCCACAATGACTCTCAACGGCTGTGTTTGGACATCGACGTGGCGTACGGTAAGCGCAGGATCGTCCGCCAATATCGTGCCGCTGCCTGTCATAACCGCACTGCTTCTCGCACGCCAGTGGTGAACATCCCTGCGCGCCGATTTCCCGGTAATCCACTGGCTTTCCCCTGAGCTCATGGCCGTTCTGCCGTCCATGCTGGCCGCCACCTTCAACGTAACCCAGGGCCTGCCGCGGATTATCCGATGCAGAAAACCGCGATTGAGGCGTTCGGCATCCGATCGCATTACGCCGACTTCTACATCTATACCGGCACTGCGCAGCGCATGGATACCTCCCCCGGCAACCTGGGGATTGGGATCCTCGACTGCGGCGACCACCCGTTTGACGCCGGCATCTATCAGGAATCCGGTACACGGTGGCGTACGTCCCTGATGACAACAGGGTTCCAGGTTGACATACACGCTGGATCCGCGTGCAGCGTCCCCCGCCTCGCGTAAAGCGATTACTTCCGCATGGGGTGCACCTGCCTCCCTATGCCAGGCTTCGCCAACGACATTTCCATCCTTTACCACCACGCAGCCGACCCTGGGATTGGGGTGAGTCGTGTAGAGACCTCTTCGCGCGAGCTCGATGGCGTGGCTCATAAAGAAGTGGTCGTTACTTGTCGTTGCCATTTTTTTCGAGTGGTAGCAGCGACATCTGTTGACGCCTGGCAGAAGCAGACGGCTGGGTCTGCAGCCGCTTCACTTCTTCACTGAAGTCGTCGACATCCTGGAAAGAGCGGTAGACGGATGCAAACCGGACATAGGCAACCTGGTCGAGTTCGTTGAGCTCCTGCATTACCCACTCTCCGATTATCTGGGAATCGACCTCACGCTCTCCGCTGGTCAGAAGGTGGCGTTGGATGTGCCGAACGGCGGCCTCCACGGCGTTGGCTTCCACCGGGCGTTTCTCCAGCGCCCTCTGAATACCGCGCCTGAGTTTCTCCTCGTCGAAATTCTCCCGCTTGCCGTCCCTCTTGACCACGTAGGGCATTCTGAGTGACGCGCGTTCGAGCGTGGTAAACCGTTCTTCGCACTCGATGCACTCGCGCCGCCGCCGGACCGCATCACCCTCATCGGCGATACGCGAGTCGATAACGCGGGTGTCATCGGACAGGCAGAACGGGCAGCGCATGTGTTCGAGTCAATCGGATTTCACCTAACCGCAGATCGATTACTAGCCCCCGGCGGCAGCGGCCCGCTCCTGCCGTCGGGCATTGACTTCATAAACAGGAAACTGCGCACAGATATCGAGCACCTGTCGCTGGACATCTGCGATTGCCTTTTGATCTTGCAGATTGTCGAGAACGTCACAAAACCAGTGGCCGAGCTGTTCCGATTGGGTCTCCTTGAAACCACGGGTTGTGATCGCGGGTGTCCCTACCCTGATCCCGCTGGTGATAAATGGAGATTGCGTATCATTGGGAACCGCGTTCTTGTTTACAGTAATGTTGGCAGCGCCAAGGGCGGCCTCACCGTCCTTGCCCGTGATGCCTTTGTCCATCAGGTCCACCAGGAACAGGTGGTTGTCGGTGCCGCCTGATACGATGTTGTATCCCCTTTTAATCAACGATCCCGCCATTGCCCTTGCATTTCTGACGGTCTGATCCTGGTATTGCTTGAATTCCGGTTGCAGCGCTTCCTTGAAGGCGACGGCCTTGGCGGCGATTACGTGCATCAGCGGCCCGCCCTGCATTCCGGGAAACACCCGTGAGTTCAGCTTCTTTTCGAGTTCCGGATTGCTTCTGGCCAATATCAGGCCGCCGCGCGGCCCGCGCAGGGTTTTATGCGTCGTACTGGTGGTCACGTCCGCAATATCAACCGGGCTTGGGTAGTGCCCCGTCGCTATCAGGCCCGCCACGTGGGCCACGTCCGCGACCATGAATGCACCAACGCTGTCCGCGATCTGCCGGCACCGCTCCCAGTCAACGATACGGGAGTACGCGCTGAATCCGGTCATGACCATTTTTGGCTTGTGTTCATCAGCCAGGGCCTGCATCCGTGCGTAGTCTATTTCGCCCGTTGCCGGATCCAGTCCATACTGCACGGGATTGTATATGCGTCCCGAAAAGTTCACCTTGGCACCGTGGGTCAGGTGTCCACCATCGGCCAGACTCATGCCGAGTACGGTATCGCCAGGGTTTAGCAGGGCCATGTACACCGCCGCGTTCGCCTGCGATCCCGAGTGCGGCTGGACGTTGGCGTAGGCTGCGCCAAAAAGTTCTTTTGCCCGTTCGATGGCGAGTTCTTCGGCAACGTCCACGTACTCGCAACCGCCGTAGTAGCGTTTCCTCGGATAGCCTTCGGCGTATTTATTGGTGAGCAGGGAGCCCTGCGCCTCGAGGACGCGGGGGCTGGTGTAGTTCTCCGATGCGATGAGTTCGATGTGCTCTTCCTGTCTGACCTGTTCGGCGCTGATAGCGGACCACAATTCTTCATCGAAATCCGCGATTTTCATTTCTTTCGTAAACATTTTTTCTCTCGTGGCTGAAAAGGTTAGGGAAGGATCTGCTCCTGATCCGCGCCTTCTTTTTTGATGGGCATCATATCGTCACGTGACAAACCCAAAGTAAGGACAATGGGGCTGGCGACAAAAATTGAAGAATACGTACCCACGATGACACCGATGATCAAAGCTAACGCAAATCCCCGTATGACTTCTCCGCCCAGGAAAAACAATGCTAATAGAACGAGCAGCGTGGTTACCGACGTCAGCAGCGTCCGCCTCAGCGTCTGGTTGATGGATTTGTTCATGATCTCCACCGGAGTGCCTTTTCTCACCTTCCTGAAATTCTCCCGTATACGGTCGAACACGACGATGGTGTCGTTGAGGGAATATCCGATCACGGCGAGGAGCGCAGCCAGCACCTGTTGGGTGAATTCGAGCTGAAGTATTGAAAATATCCCGATCGCGATCAGAACATCATGGGCCAGTGCCACCACGGAGCCGACGGCAAACTTCCACTCGAACCTGAACGCGACGTACAGCATGATCAGCGCCAGCGCGGCCAGCATCGCGAGACCGCCGGTTTCGGCAAGCTCTTCGCCGAATTGCGGCCCAATGAATTCGATTCGGCGCATCTGTACGGTGCATGGAACCGGTCCGGAATCGTCGCGGATACACTGCTGCACGCGGTTGTCCGTGGTCGCGGTGAGAACCTCTCCAGACGGCCCGCGCAGCGCCTCCAAGGTCCGTGTGCTGACCTCCGCCGTACCTTCTTCCGCAATTACCGGCAACCGGATGGAGACATCCCGGGAAGTGCCGAAATACTGCACGACCGCGTCGACGAGACCGGCTTCCTCGAGCTGAGCCCTTATGTCCGCAATCTGGATCGGCGCTTCATAGGCCACCTCGACCAGGGTGCCGCCGGTGAATTCGATGCCCCAGTTCAAGCCGCGTGAAAACAAGGATCCGAGTCCGACGAGTATGAGGATCGCGGAACACATCAAAGCCAGCTTCCGCCGGCTCATGAAATCAATGTTCGTGGTGCCGATAAGTTCCATCTGCTAAAGCCCCTATATCGCCAGCTTGCTCAATCGCCGCCCGCCGTAGATGAGGTTGATCAGCGCGCGAGTCCCCCATATGGCCGTGAACATCGAAGTTATGATGCCGATGCTCAGGGTTACGGCGAATCCCTTGACCGGACCCGATCCTATGCTGAACAAAACGATGGCTGCGATCAGCGTTGTGAAGTTGGCGTCGACTATCGTTCCAAAGGCCTTCTCATAGCCGACATGGATGCTGGCCTGCGGTGAATTTCCGTTTCGTATCTCCTCCCGTATGCGCTCGAAAATCAGCACGTTCGCATCCACGGCCATGCCCACCGTCAGCACGATTCCCGCAACACCGGGCAGTGTGAGCGTCGCCTGCAGCAGGGACAGCGCCGACACGATCAAAACCAGGTTCAATACGAGCACGGAGCAGGCCACGGCGCCGAACGTGCGGTAGTAGACGAACATGAATACCAGTACCAGCAAGAATCCGATTAGAACCGAGCGGAACCCCTTTTCGATATTATCCCTGCCCAGGCTGGGTCCCACCGTGCGTTCCTCGATGATGTCCACCGGTGCGGCCAGCGCGCCGGCACGCAGCAGCAGCGCTAGATCCTGGGCTTCCGCCGAACCGTCGAGACCCTCGATCTGAAAGCGCTTGCCGAGCTGCTCGCGTATCACCGGCGCGGTGATCACCTCCTCGATCCTCTTGCGCACTTTCACCACCTCTCCCTCTTCGTTCAGCACGGGCAGGCCTTCCGCGTTGACCTTTGTTTCGCTCCGGTCCTCCACGAAAACCACCGCCATGCGCTTACCCACGTTTTCGCCGGTGACGCGTTGATTTATCTCGGCGCCGCGGGAATCCAGCGTAATGTGCACCACCGGGCTGCCGTTCAATTGATCGCGGCCCGCCGCGGCGTCGACGATGTTGTGACCAGAGTAGATCAAACGGTTCTGCAGCAGGATCTGGCCTCCGCGCCGGCTCGGATAAAGCTTGGACCCGGCGGGAACGGACCCGCGCAGGGCGCTCTGCAGATCGTGTTCTTCGTCGACAAGCTTGATTTCCAGGGTCGCCGTCCGGCCCAGAATCTCCTTGGCCCTTGCCGTATCCTGCACTCCCGGCAGCTGCACCACGATCCGCCGGTCCCCCTGCTGCTGCACCACCGGCTCGGCAACACCAAGTTCGTCGACCCGGTTCCTCAGCGAGGTCATATTTTGCTGGAGAGCAAAATTCTTGATTTCGGAAACAGCGTCTTCCCGCAGGGTCGCGCGGATGAAGGGCTTCCCCTCCCTGTCCCTGTCTTCGAGTTTCAGCTGCACCAGTTCATCGGCGATAACCTGACGGCCCTTGTCCCTCTGCGCCTCGTCGCGAAACTTAACGTCTATACCGCCCCCGGTTGAACGGCGGATGGTGAGGTAGCGTATTTTTGCCTCGCGAAGGACGGTGCGCAGATCACCGACGTATCTTTGTTCGGCGTTGTCCGCCGCGCCATCGACATCCACCTCCATCAGAAAATGAACACCGCCGCGCAAATCGAGACCCAGATACATAGGGGCGCCGCCGATGCTTGACAGCCAGTTGGGCGTTGCCGGCAGTAAATTCAGGGCGACGGTATAGTCGTTCTTGAGTTCATCCTGGACGACGTCCTTTGCCTTGAGCTGAGTTTCGGTATCGGTAAACCGCAGACGTATACCGCTGTCATCCAGAACCGCTCTGCTGGGCACGATATCCTGCTCCGACAGCGCACGCTCCACCTGCTTCAATGTCGCCTGGTCGGCTGCGAATGAACCGATCCCGGCAATCTGGATACCCGGGTCCTCTCCATAGAGATTCGGCAGCGCGTACAAAAGCCCTGGGATGACCACCGCGAGCATGATCAGATACTTCCATAGGGGATAGCGGTTCATAACTGCTCTTGTAGCTCTGAAATAGTCGAACTAGCCTCCGGCCAACGGGCGGAGAGCTCAGGCTTCCTTTACGGTCCCCTTGGGCATCATCGCCTGAACTGCGTGCGCCTGCACTTTGATCTGCACTCCGGTGGCGACTTCGAGAGTGACGAAATTTTCGCCGACGTCGGTTATCTTTCCCAACGTGCCGCCGTTCGTCACCACCTCGTCGCCTTTGCTGAGGTTGGCCACCATTTCTTTGTGTTGTTTCTGGCGTTTTTGCTGGGGACGTATCAACAAAAAGTAAAACACGACGATGATCAATACGAACGGTAACAATCCAAGAAGGCCACCGCCGGTAGGATCACCCTGCGCCCAAGCGTCGGAAATGAACAGGTTCATAAGTAATATCCTTGTTTACCGATTTACGTTGCCCGGTTGGCTCTGGGACCGGGTCCCCGCCACCGCAGGCGCGCGGTATTATGCCACAGCGCGGAGCAAAAAATAGACGAATTCTGCTGCCGGAACAGGGCCTTGATCAGCACGATGCTTCCGGCCCGCATATTGCGCCGGGATCCCGTTGGCCGTGCAGTGCGAAGAACTCCCGAGCGAAGCGATCGATGCTTTGACTTTCTATGGCGGATCGGAGCGCGCGCATCAGATCCTGGTAATACTGAAGATTATGAATCGTGTTCAACCGGGCGCCTAGAATCTCGTTGTTCCTGTACAAGTGATGCAGATAGGCCCTGGAGTAATGTCGGCAGGCGTAGCACGGGCAAACCGGATCGAGTTGCCTGGTATCCCCGCGATACCCCGCATTGCGTATCTTGACCACGCCCTGGCTCGTATACAGCCAGCCGTTACGGGCGTTTCGCGTGGGGAGTACGCAGTCGAACATATCGACCCCCTGAATTACCCCATGGACGATATCCGGTGGAGTACCTACGCCCATCAGATAGCGGGGCCTGTCGTTCGGCATGCTCGGCACCAGTCGGTTGAGGGTGTCGTACATGATTTCGATGGGTTCCCCGACTGACAGGCCGCCAATCGCATATCCGTCGAAGCCGATGTCGACCAGTGACTTCAGGGATTCACTCCTCAAATCAGGATACATGCCACCCTGAACGATGCCGAACAGGCAGCCTCGCCCCTTGTAAGCTTCCCGGCACCGCTCGGCCCAGCGCATCGACAGACGCATCGACTTGGCCGCCGTTTCCTCGCCAGCCGGATACGCAGTGCAGTCATCGAATACCATGACGATGTCGGAATCCAGCCCTTCCTGTATGCGCATGGATTCTTCGGGTCCGATGAATATCATTGCTCCGTCCAGTGGAGACCTGAAATGCACGCCGCGCTCGCTGATCTCACGCAGTTTCGCCAGGCTCCACACCTGGAATCCGCCGGAATCGGTCAGGAGTGGTTTTCGCCAGCCCATGAACTCGTGCAAACCGCCGTGATCCGAAATGATCTCGACCCCCGGCCTGAGCATGAGATGGAACGTGTTTCCCAATATTATCTGGGCACCCGTGGCCTCGACCTCCTCGGGTGTCATTGCCTTTACTGTCCCATGAGTGCCGACCGGCATGAAAGCGGGAGTATCTATTGCTCCGCGGTCAAGGACGACGCGGCCCCTCCTCGCCTGACCGTCGATATTACCGACGCTGAACTTCAGCAATCTCCCGCTTCCTTCCGCAGCGTTACGAACATGGCGTCGCCATAGCTGTAGAACCTGTAGCCCGACGTAACCGCGTGGCGGTATGCGCTCAGGATATTTTCAGTGCCGGCAAATGCGCAAACCAGCATGAGCAGCGACGACTGCGGTAAATGAAAATTAGTGATCATCGCATCGACTAGTTTGAAGCTCTTGCCGGGATACAGGAAAAGATCCGTATACCCCTCGAATGATAACGCGTTAGTCCGCAGAGCGAGCGTCTCCAGGGCGCGCACACTTGTCGTGCCAACCGCAACCACTTTGTTGCCGCGGGCCTTTGCTGCCGAGACGGCCTGACCCACGCTGCCCGGTATGGATACCCACTCGGGGTGCATGCGGTGATCTGATGGATTGGATACGCGGATCGGCTGGAATGTCCCCGCGCCGACGTGGAGCGTAAGAAAAACACACTGCACGCCGCGTTTTCGCAGCGAATTCATCAATCGTTCATCGAAGTGCAGGCCCGCGGTGGGCGCCGCCACGGCACCCGGCAAGCTGGCATAGACGGTCTGGTAGCGCTCACGATCCTGATCCAGGTCCGGCCGGCGTATGTACGGCGGCAACGGCATGTGTCCGAGCCGATCCAGCACATCTTGCGCACCATCCCGCGCAAACTCTATCAGGAAGAATTCTCCCCGGCGCTCTGTCACCACCGCATCGGCGGCGTCCCGGCCTTTTTCCAACCTCAGCGCAGACCCGACGCGCAAGGGTTTGTTGCTGCCCGCCAACGACAGCACCTTGTTCTCGTCCAGAATCCGCTCCACCAACAGTTCGACGCGACCGCCGGTCGCCTTTCGTCCCTGCAACCGCGCCGGCACCACCCGGGTGTTGTTGAACACGAGCACATCACCCGCACCCACGAGGTCGATAATATCCGGGAACTGGAGATCCCTCAGTTGTCCACCGTCTCCCTCCAGGCAAAGCAGCCTGCTCGAAGTTCTATCCGGCAATGGAAGCTGCGCGATGAGCTCTTCGGGAAGGTGGTAATCAAATGTCCGCAGATCCGAACTCAAATCTTTGAAGACAACCGAAGACATCGCTATACTTGGCGCCCCGCATTTGCCGAGGTGGCGAAACTGGTAGACGCGCCAGACTCAAAATCTGGTGGTGGCGACACCGTGCCGGTTCGAGTCCGGCCCTCGGTACCACGGATACCAGTCTCAAGGATCGACGTCAAACTCGACATTATCGATCAACCTCGTAGTTCCGACGTAGCCAGCCCCGAGTATTACCAGATCCCGGTCACCGACTTCGGGCAGCTCCAGATCGCTTCTTCGCCTGACGCTGACATAGTCTGGTTCGATACCGGCCCCCGTCCAGTCGTTTACGACGCCGTTCTCGACCCTATCCAGGTCGGGGTGGGCGTGTTTCAACCGATCGATTCCACGACACAACCCCCGGTGTAGAGCGGGCGCGATCCGGCGCTCCGCCGGCGTCAGATAGCTGTTTCTCGAACTCAACGCCAGACCATCGCCATCCCTTACGGTGTCGATGCCGACGATATCGACGGGCATTGCAAGGTCGCTGATCATGCGTTTGATGATGACCATCTGCTGGTAATCCTTTTTCCCGAAATAAGCAACATCCGGCTGTGTGATATTCAACAGACGGTTCACCACGGTTGTGACGCCGCGGAAGAAAACCGGTCGGCTTGATCCCTCGAGAATTGAACCGAGGTGCGGAACCTCTACCCGGGTCTGGTGCTCCAGGCCCCTTGGGTACATGACCTTGTCGGCGGGCATGAACAGCAGATCCACGCCGTCCTCCAGCATGACCGCACGATCCTCTGCTTCCGTGCGCGGGTAGGTGGCGAGGTCCTCGGTCGGGCCGAACTGGAAAGGATTCACGTACAGACTCACAACGACGATATCGTTATCGGCCCGAGCCCTGCGGATCAGTGCCCGATGGCCGGCGTGCAGGTTGCCCATGGTCGGCACGAGCGAGACCGAGGCACCGCGGGCGCGGTGCGATGACACCCAATCACGCACATCCTCTATGCCCGATACGAGCTTCATGGCGACGGTGATTTCGCGCTGACCCGAGTCAGGACAGCGGCAGGGGATTGAAGTAGTGGCGGCCGCTTTTTATGGTTCTGATGTGGTTCAGCAGCATCTCATAATCCGACTGCCGGTCGACGATGTTTATCCGGGCGGAATTCACTATCAGCAGAGGTGATTTCGAGTAGCGGTGGAAAAACGCCGTGTAAGTATCGACCAGGCTCTGTAGATAGTCATGGTCGATCAGGCGCTCGTAGTCAATGCCGCGACGACGGATACGCTCCATTAGCACGTCCACGGGCGCCTGCAGATAGATCACCAGGTCGGGCTCCGGAACATCCAGCGAAAACTGATTGTAAACCTGCTGATACAATCGATACTCGTCGTCGTCCAGGGTCACCTGCGCAAACATCGCATCTTTTTCCAGCATGAAATCCGCTATGCGAACCTGGGTGAACAAGTCGCTCTGCTTGAGGTCCTGAAGCTGCCGCACCCGCTGGAAAAGAAAAAAAAGCTGGGTAGGCAGGGCGTATTGCTTTCGCGACCGGTAGAATCGCTCGAGAAAGGGGTTTTCACTCGGCTGCTCGAGCAGCGATTCGCACTTCAGCGATTCGGCAAGCTGCGCGGCGAGGCTCGTTTTGCCGACTCCGATGGGCCCTTCGATTACGATGTATCGCGGATTTGACACGCTGTTATTGCATTCCGGCTTGGAATCTGACTTGTTGCGGCGGCGATCGCGGCGCCTGGGAAATCCGGATAATACGTCACTACCACGAATTACGCACTACCACGGGTCGGTTGATATAATCTGCGCTCTTTTTCCACAGACGCCGGGCATCAATGAAGTTTCTTTTCGATTTTTTCCCAATACTGCTCTTTTTCATTGCCTTCAAGGTCTACGATATCTATGCGGCCACCGGGGTGGCAATCATCGCGTCGATCGCCCAGGTCGGCTGGCTGCGGTTTTCAGGCCGCAAGATCGAGACCATGCACTGGATCACCCTGCTCGGGATTACCGTATTTGGCGGTCTGACGATTATCCTGCGCGACGATACTTTCATTCGCTGGAAACCGACCGTGGTGTACTGGATATTTTCGTTGATCCTGCTGGCAACACAATTTTTCGGTAAAAAAACGGCGATAGAGCACGTTATGGGCAAGCAAATTGCGCTTCCGCAAAAGATCTGGCGCAACATGAATTTCAGTTTCGTACTGTTTACCCTGGCTATGGGGGTTTTGAACCTCTACGTCGCGTTCGTCTACGGGAGTGGTCTGGATCCGGAAGTGCAGAGAGAGCACTGGGTCAACTTCAAGGTGTTCGGGACATTGATACTCACCCTGGTTTTCATGTTTGTCGTCATGGCTTTCGTGTCCAAACACGTCAAGATCGAGGAGCAGGAGAATTCCTGATGTACTACGCAATCAACGCTTATGACAATCCAAACAGCCTGCAAATCCGGCTGAGCGCCAGACCCCGGCATCTGGCACGCCTGCAGGAACTGCGTGAAGCGGGGCGCCTGCTTACTGCAGGCCCCTGCCCCGTTATCGACAGCGAGGACCCGGGGCCTTCCGGATTCAGCGGCAGCCTCATCATCGCTGAGTTCGAATCGCTCGCCGCCGCCAGGACATGGGCGGACGACGACCCGTACGTGGCGGCAGGTGTCTACGAACGCATCGAGGTCAGGCCGTTCAAAAAGGTGTTCTGACGACTAAATCGGCGCGTGGGCCGACGCTACGCGGCCTTCTGCGTGCTCGCTACGAGCTGCCGGATGACATACTGGAGAATGCCGCCGTGCCGGTAGTAGTCCCACTCTTTGGGCGTATCGATTCGCACGTCAACGACAAAAGACTTGTCATCGGCGGCCACGGTGAGTTCACTGGCGCCCGCCTCGAGCCCCTCCACGCTGTAAATCTCCTCTCCGCTCAGCCCCAGGCTGTTGCGGTCATCCCCGGCCTTGAACTGCAGGGGCAGCACGCCCATGCCGATTAGATTGGAGCGGTGGATGCGCTCGAATGATTCGACGATAACAGCCCTGACGCCAAGCAGCGTCGTACCTTTGGCCGCCCAGTCCCGGGACGATCCGGTGCCGTATTCCTTGCCGCCGATTACGATCAGGGGGGTACCTGCTTCCCTGTACTTCATGGCGGCATCGTATATCGGAATGACCTCTCCATCCGGCTGATAGCGTGTCCATCCGCCTTCCGTACCGGGTGCGAGTTCGTTGCGCAGGCGAATGTTTGCAAACGTGCCGCGCATCATTACCTCGTGGTTCCCACGACGTGACCCGTAGCTGTTGAACTCTGCATTAGAGACCCCATGCCCGGTGAGGTATTCTCCGGCCGGGGAGTCCGCCTTGATTGCCCCAGCCGGCGATATATGATCGGTGGTGATGCTGTCTCCCAATTTCGCCAGGACGCGCGCACCGGTGATGGGTTTGATCCCCTCCGGCGAACGGGCCATACCGTCGAAGAAGGGCGGCTTCCGTATGTAAGTTGAATCCGGATTCCACTCGAACAATGCCCCCGTCGGCGGGTCGATCTTTTGCCAGCGCGCATCCCCGCTCATCACGTCCGCATACTTGGACTGAAACATTTCCCGGGTAATGGTGCTGTTGACCACATCGTTGATTTGCTTCTGGGACGGCCAGATGTCGCGGAGGTAAACGTCATCACCCTGGGCATCTTTTGCGATGGGGTCGTTGTACAAGTCGATATTCGTCGTGCCGGCAATGGCGTACGCGACTACCAGGGGCGGAGATGCGAGGAAGTTCATGCGCACGTCGGCATGCACCCGGCCCTCGAAGTTGCGATTGCCCGACAGAACGGAGCACGCGACCAGATCCGACTCGTGGATCGCATTGCTGATGGCTTCCGGAAGCGGGCCGGAGTTGCCGATGCAAGTCGTGCAGCCGTAGCCGACGATATCGAAGCCAAGCGACTCCAGGGCCGGCATGAGCCCCGCATTCTGCAGGTATTCCGTAACGACCTTGGAACCCGGGGCGAGCGATGTTTTGACCCACGGTTTCACCGATATCCCGCGCTCCACGGCGCTGCGCGCCAACAGCCCCGCCGCCATGATCACATCCGGGTTCGACGTGTTGGTGCAGCTGGTAATGGCGGCAATGACTACATCGCCGTCTTTCAACTCGAAACTCTGGCCATTGTGCGACACATCCCGGGCAGATGCGTGTTGGGGTTGCATTTCCTTCATATGCTTCCCGATGGCGGCCTTGGCGGAGCGCAATGGAATACGATCCTGGGGGCGCTTGGGCCCGGCCAGGCTCGGTTCGACATCGGCCATCTCGAGCTCGAGCACGTCCGTGTATTTCGCCTGCGGGCTGCCTGATTCCCTGAACAACCCCTGCTTCCGCGCGTAGGCCTCGACCAGTGTGATCTGCTTGTCGCTGCGGCCCGTCAACCGGAGGTAGTCCAGGGCCGCCCTATCGATGGGAAAAATACCGCAGGTCGCCCCGTATTCCGGAGCCATGTTTGCGATGGTGGCCTGATCCGCCAGCGACAGGCTATCCAGTCCGTCGCCAAAAAATTCGACGAATTTACCGACCACGCCTTTCTCCCTGAGCATCTGCACCACCGTCAGCACCAGATCCGTAGCGGTCGCACCCTCCGGCAGCTTTCCCGTCAGTTTGAATCCGACGACTTGAGGAATGAGCATGGGAATGGCCTGCCCCAGCATCGCTGCCTCGGCCTCTATCCCGCCTACACCCCACCCCAGGACCCCGATTCCGTTGATCATCGTGGTGTGTGAATCGGTTCCCACGACGGTATCCGGATAGGCGCGCAGCGCGCCTTCCACCGAATCGCTGAACACGACCTGGGCGAGGAACTCGAGGTTGACCTGGTGCACGATCCCGGTTTCAGGCGGTACCACGCGGAAATTGCTGAAACTGTTCTGACCCCACTTGAGGAATTGATATCGTTCCATATTGCGCCGGTACTCGAGAGCCGCGTTGAGATCCAGAGCATCCGACGTACCGAAATGGTCCACCATGACGGAATGATCGATGACCAGGTCCGCCGGCGACAGCGGATTGATCATGTCCGGGTCGCTGTTCAGCTCGCGCATGGCGTCCCGCATCGTGGCCAGATCCACCACCGCGGGTACCCCAGTGAAGTCCTGCATCAGGACCCGTGCAGGCGTGAACGCAATCTCCTCGGTGGGCTCCGCCTTCGGATCCCAGTTTGCAAGCGCCTCCACGTCCTTGGCCGTGACGTTCTCGCCATCCTCGTGGCGCAGCAGATTTTCCAGCAGGATTTTCAGGCAGTATGGGAGCCTGTCGAGATCGAACCGGTCGCCTAGGGCTTCCAATGCGTAGATCTCATAATTTTCGCCGGACACGTCCAGCGAGGTTCGGGTATTGTAACTGTTCACTTTTTAGTCCTTTGTTTGGTCCTGTCGATGGGTCGATTTTACCGCACTAGCCCGCATTTCTCACCAGGATCCCGAGCGATTGCGCAGGACAGGTGCCGATGAACGCCGGGCTGGAGTGAGATGCATAGCCTAGCTATGGATCGAATGAAGCCCAAGTACATCGGGGCCTGGACCAGCCAGCGCCGGGATAGGCGTTTCCAAGACACACTGTTTCTTGGACAAATCCTTAGACCTCAATGTTTGCCATGCTTCACGAGATTCTATAGCCGCCTGGTGAGAAATGCGGGCTAGAGTGCGATCATGTCTAAAAATTCCGATTCGCCGACTATCGCGACGCCCAACCGATCCGCTTTTGCGACTTTGGATCCCGGGTCGGAGCCGGCCACGACGAAATCCGTTTTCCCGGAAACGCTGCCCGCGACTTTTGCACCCAGGTCACGTAGTCGCCGGCTCGCCTCGTCCCGCGTCATACTGGACAGCGCACCCGTAAGCACGAAGATTTTGCCGGACAGGGGCAGGCCCCTGTCTTCCGGCGCGGTGGAATGCTCGGGCCAGGTGACGCCGGCTTGCCGGAGCTTTTGGATAACGGCGGCGTTGTGTGGCTGATTGAAGAACGTATGGATGCTCGCCGCCACCACCGGGCCGATATCCGGCACTTTCACCAGGTCATCGACCGGCGCCGCGATGATGGCCTGCAGGCTCCCGAAGTGGGCGGCCAGTTGCTGTGCGGTGGTCTCTCCCACCTGGCCGATACCGAGCGCATGGAGAAAGCGTTCGAGTTTTGTGGTCTTGCTCCGTTGCAGCGACTCCACGAGATTCTGAGCCGACTTCCCGGCCAGGCGCTCCAGACCCACCAGCTGCTCCACGGTCAATGAATACAGATCCGCGGCGTCCTGGACGAGGTTTTTATCTACCAGCTGTTCCACTATCTTGTCACCCAACCCGTCAATATCCATCGCACGCCTTGAAGCAAAATGTTTTATGCTTTCCTTGCGTTGAGCCGAACAATACAATCCCCCGCTGCAGCGGGCGACTATGCCTTCGCCCTCATACACGATTTCCGAGCCGCACACCGGACAGGCGTCGGGAAACTTGAACCGCCTCGTGTGCGGCGGCCTCTTGCCGGTGGTTACCGACACGACCTCGGGAATGACATCCCCGGCGCGCCGAACCATCACCGTATCGCCTACCCGGATGTCCAGGCGTTCTATTTCCCGTCGGTTATGCAAAGTCGCGTTGGACACCGTGACGCCGCCCACGAAAACCGGGCGCAGTCTCGCCACGGGGGTTACCGCCCCGGTTCTGCCTACCTGCACCTCGATGCCCTGCACCACGGTGCTCTCCTCCTGCGCAGGGAACTTGTGGGCCAGAGCCCAGCGCGGTGCGCGTGAAATATTTCCAAGCTTCGACTGCAGAGACATGTCGCTGACCTTGTACACGACACCATCGATGTCGTAGGAAAGTCTGCACCTGATCTTGGCAATTCTTTCGTAGTATTCGATACAGCCTTCGGCACCGACCACGAGCTCGGCAAGGGGTGAAACCCTCAGTCCCCAGGTCTTGAAGGCTTTCAATAATGCACGATGCGTGACGGGGATTTTTCCTGCCACCCTGCCGACGCCGTAAAAAAATATTTCCAGCGGCCTTTGCGCGGTGAGTCTGGAGTCCAGCTGCCGCAGGCTGCCGGCGGCGGCATTTCGGGGATTCACGAAGAGCTTGCCGGCTTTCGACCGCTGATCCTCATTGAGCTTCCTGAACCCTGCATGAGTCAGGAACACCTCACCACGGACTTCCAGGATTTCGGGAATGTTCTTGCCCCGCAGCCGCAGCGGGACGGATTTAATGGTCTTGATATTCATCGTGACGTCCTCCCCCGTCTCCCCGTCTCCCCGCGTCGCACCAACCACCAGGACTCCACGTTCGTAAAGCAGACTCACCGCCAGCCCGTCCAGCTTCGGCTCCGCCACGTATTCCACTTCCTCTATCTCTGCCCGCTCCCGGATCCTCCTGTCGAAGGCAAGCACATCGGATTCGTCGAACGCGTTGGAAAGAGAAAGCATCGCCACCTTGTGGTTGACCGGGGCGAACTGCTTCAGCGGGGGCGCTCCCGCTCTCAAGGTGGGTGAGTCAGCGCTGATAAATTCGGGATATCGCGCCTCGAGATCCTGCAGTTCCCCGAACATACGATCGTACTCGGCGTCACTTATGACGGGGTCGTCCAGAACATGATAGCGATAGTTGTGCTCGTGAAGAGCCGCGCGCAATTTCAAGACCCGATTGCGGATCGGAGCGGATACCGCCATTTCAGAATGCCCTCCCCGCAAGTTGACCTGGTGACGCCGTGGTGCCGCTAGCCGCCCGGTTAGAAATGCCGGCTAGAATAGCCGCAGGCTCTTTTCACCACCCGGCGCAACCCCCTGCTGTTCCATTTCGAGGACCATCTGGCGGATCTGTTGACTTATCCGCTTGAGAGCTTTCTGCGTCATTCCCCGAAGATTGTGATCGACCAGCGTGCCGTTGAGTTCTTTGCACAGTACTTTGGCATCCGCCACCATGTCGTTGAATACCTGCGGCGGATTTTCGGAACGGGGAATGTTCATGAACAGCGTCAGTCCCCGGGTCAGGAAATCCCCCTCTCCGGGCGGCGGAAGCTTACCATCTCGAGTCAGACTGGCCATGCTGTATTGCAATTTACCGCCGTGCACGTTCGGGTGGCGCTTCTCGTAAACCGACCGTTTGCTCAATTGCATGCCGAGTTCGCGGGCACACCTGTGGACGTTAGAACCTCTGAAATCCTGGTTTCGACCGACAACATTGAGGATCGCCACCGAATCATAGTTCTTGCAAAACTCGTCAAGTTTGCGCGCATGGGCCAGCGCGTCATTGAGTGAAATCGAGAACTTGAAGCGGCGGCCGAACACCTCGGCAAAGCGCAATATCATCTGCGAAAAATGGTTGAGCTCGGATTCCGTGATCGGTCCCGATCTGTCCGCCAACTGCACCGAAATTCCGAAATCGGTGAATTTGGAGGACTCTGGCTGTTTCTCCAGATTTTGCCAGTCACCGTCAGGGTGACGCAAACCAAAGATCCTGCAGCGCTTTTTGATATCGAACTCGAACTGTCGGTATATACCCAGGGCAGTGTCTCTGTTTATGACGTTGCTTCCCGGAATTCGGGCTACCAGTTCCAGAGGCAATTTGTCTTCGTCCCCAGCTTCGGAGTCGACCCTGCTTTCCCGATGCTCTATCGATTGCTTCGCCGAGAGGTCTTCCTCCAGCACAGAACCGTCGTCAACCGGCTCCGATTCCCGGGGTTCGTCTGGCTCTCCGGCGCCGCTTTCCGCGCCGAATTTGGGTTCCTTGCGCAGCAGCGGGTCCGTGGACAGGATGGGCTGCCTCTCGAATACGGCGGATTTTGGATTTCTTCGGGGATGCAGCAGCGCGAGTCCGTTGTCGGTATCCTGCCCGGCGGCATCATCGTCACGCTTGTTGGCACGGTACCGATCATAGGAAACGACCAGTACGACGACAAAAACGATGATGCCGGCGAGCAGAATTGCTGTTTGTAACTCTATCATTGGGCCGCCAACCTGACTGCTTCCTCCACGTCCACTGACACCAGCCGGGACACCCCGGGTTCCACCATTGTAACGCCAATCAGTATATTGGCGCTTTCCATGGTGATCTTGTTGTGGGTGACGAATATGAGCTGGGTGCGATCAGACAAGGTTTTCAGCATCTCCGTATAGCGTTCCACGTTGGTGTCGTCCAGCGGCGCATCGACTTCATCCAGGACGCAAAACGGGGCCGGGTTCAGATCGAAAAAAGAGAACAACAGAGCAACCGCGGTAAGCGCTTTCTCGCCGCCGGACAGCAAGTGAATAGTGCTGTTTCTTTTCCCGGGTGGTCGCGCCATGACGGCTACACCGGCATCCAGCAGATCATTACCGATCAACTCGAGGTAGGCGCTTCCACCCGCGAACAATCTCGGAAAGAACTGCTGGAATCTAGCATTGAGCTTGTCGAAGGTATCCCTGAATCTCTCTTTGGTCTCGCGGTCTATTTTCTGTATGACCGATTCGAGTGTTGCCAGCGCCTCGACAAGGTCCTCGTGTTGTTTGTCCAGGTAGGTCTTGCGTTCCGCCTGTTCTTCATACTCCTCGATAGCGACCAGGTTGACCGGGCCGATTCGTTCGATCTTTCGCGCAATTCGATCCAGCGATTCCTGCCATGAGTCCGCTTCGGCATCCTCCGGCATGTCGTCGAGCAGAGCGCGCGGGTCCAGTTCCGCTGCCGCGACCTGCTCCTCCACGGTATCGCGCCGAACGATGGTTTCCTGCCTGGAGACTCGCGCGTTTTCTATTTCCGCTCGAATTTCCTGGGCAGCCTTTTCATGAGAGAGCCTCTGTTGCTCCATACTTCTCAACGACGCGTCCAGGCTGTCCACCTCGGACCGGATATCGGCCAGACCCGATTCCACGTGTATGCGCCGATGCAGCCGCTCCTTGAGCCGGTTTTCCAGATCGTCATCCGATTTGCTTTCGGGCCGAAGCATCGATTCCAGCTCGCCGAGTCTGTCGCTGTTTCCGGAAAATTGGCCTTCCAGTCGCGTGATGTTTCCCGCCAGGGCCGACCTCTCCGTCTCGAAGCGCTGGAATTCCGACTGCACCGTATGCAGCGCCTCCCGTGCCTCGACCGCCCTGGCATTGATTGCCTGCAATTCGGCTTTGAGCCTGTCGCGGCTGGAATTGAGTTTCTGCCTTTCTTGAGCAACCTCGAGCGTTGCAGATTCCGCACGTTTCAGAAGATCCTGTGCATCTGCCACTGCGTTCTGGATTTGAACCGTCTGCGCCTGCGCCTCCTGCAGATCCGTTTCGAGCTGCCCGTGGCGATCGGTCAGCTCCAGTTCCCGCGCCTCGATACGACCTAGACGATTTTGGATCTGGGCGCGTTGTCGGGTTTCATCGCTTAGCATGCGGCGCTGCTCCGCTTGATCCTCTTCCAGGGCAAACAGCCTGTGCTGTAATCCTTCGACACGATTCTTCAGTTGTTCGAGCTTCAAACCCGACTGTTCGAGGTCCGCCTCCAGGCGTACGATCTCCTTGCCCCGGATCAGTATACCCGCGCTCGAATCCGGGTCGCTTGCCAGAGCGATCCAATTCCTGCCCAGCCACATTCCCTCGCGGGTTACGACGGACTGATGGGGCCCGAGTGCACGCCGCATCGACATCGCGGAATCCAAGTTCTCCGCCACCGCGACGTTTGCCAGCCAGTCGCCCAGGTCCATGGAATCAGATGAAACCTTTGCCGAGAGTCCGGCGCCGGGTTCAGAACTGGGCGGGCTAATCGAACGCTCGACCAGAAACAGGTCGGCTTTTACCTGCCGCGTATCCGGCAACGTGTCCAGCGATTCGACGCACATGGCACTGGCCCGCGTGCCCAGCACACGATCGACCGCGCGCTCCCATCCGGGTTCCACGGACAACTGTCCGGCAAGACGCGGTGCATCGTTCAGCCCGTTTTCCTGCAGCCACTTTGCCAACACTTCGTTGTGTTCACCCATGGCCGCGGACTGCAACTCACGCAGTGAAGCCAGTCTGGCCGATGTTTCACGATAACCATGCCGTACCTCATTCGATTGATCGGTCAGCTCCTCCAGGGCGCTGCGGGCATCGCTGATACTTCCATCCAACTCGTCGATTCGGCGCGCGGTTTGTTCGCACAATTCGTCGTGCTCTTCGGCTTCTCTCCTGAGGCGAGTCAGTCCGTCTTCGTCGAACTGGCTCGCCACGGCCGCCAGCGCTTCCAGCAGGCGGCTTTCGCGCTGATTCAGACTCCTGATCTGTGCCTGGTTTTCGGTTATTCTGGCCTGCTGTACCCGCTTTTCCTGTTCTGGCCCGGCGGCTTCATCGCTGAACCGTTGCCACTGCGTTTGCCACTCGTTGAACGCGCTCTCCGCAGCCGATTGTTCCGCCAGCACGGTCGCCAGCGCTTGCCTGGCCGCTTGCTGCCCTGGCGCCAGAACTGCCAGTTCCTCCTCGATCTTTGCCAGCCTGTTCTTGTCGCTGGTCAGGTGAATCGAGGTTTCGCTGCGCACCCGCTCCAGCCGTTCGAACTCCTGTCGCTGCTGCTCCCGGGTCTGCCGGGCGTGTTCGATCTGCTGTTCCGTGCTGGCGATGTCACCGCTGACGCTGTAGAACTCCGCCTGCACATTGTTGAACTTGTCGTTGGTCTCGTTTTGCCTGCGGCGCAGGTCCTCTATCTGTCTCTCCGCTGTCCGCTGCTTGGAAATTGTGGATTCGAGAGCGGTCTCAAGGCGCGCCAGCTCGGCATCCTTGTCGTTTGCCTGCTTGTCCAGGTTTTGCCAGCGCAGGCTGAGCAACTGCGCCCCGACCAGACGTTCTTCCGCCTTCAGCGTCTTGTAGCGCTCTGCCGCGCCCGACTGTCTTTTCAACCGCCGCAACTGGCTCTCCAGTTCGCTTCGAAAATCTGCAACCCGTTCCAGGTTTTCCTTGGTGTGCCGGATCCTGTTTTCCGTCTCTCGTCGCCGCTCCTTGTATTTGGAGACGCCCGCGGCCTCCTCGATCAACACTCTTAGTTCTTCCGGCCGGGCTTCGATAACCCTTGAGACCATCCCCTGCTCGATGATGGAATAAGAACGCGGCCCCAGACCCGTGCCGAGAAAGATATCTGTAATGTCGCGGCGGCGACAGCGCGTCTTGTTGATGAAATAGTTGGATTGGCCGTCACGGCTCAATTCGCGGCGAATTGAAATTTCATTGTAACGGGAAAACGGACCCGGCGCCCTGCCCTCGTTGTTGTCGAAAACAAGCTCCACCGCGGCCTTTCCAACCGGCTTCCGGGCGCTTGAACCGTTGAAAATTACGTCCACCATACTGTCGCCCCGCAGCGTTTTGGCGGAAGATTCCCCCATCACCCAGCGCACCGCGTCGATGACGTTGGACTTGCCGCAACCGTTGGGTCCCACGACCCCCACGATACGCGCGGGGACGGAAACAGTGGTCGGGTCAACAAAGGATTTAAAGCCCGAAAGCTTGATATGTTTAAGCTGCATCGGCAAGGGCGATATCGATCAAGACCATTTGATAGTAAGTCATTACATCCTCAGCTGCCCGATTGGAAATGCGGGCCAGCTTTTTGTCGATGTTGAGATCCGATAGAATCCGCGCCGAAAATTAACCCAAGGAATGCCGAATGCCCATGCAGCCGAATCACGAGTTGGCGGTTTTTGAAAATCCAAATCAGCAACGGGATTATACAGTGCGAATCGAAATTCCGGAGTTCACTTGCTTATGCCCGGTCACCGGACAACCCGATTTCGCCACGCTTCTTCTCGAATACGTGCCGAACGCGTTTTGCGTGGAACTTAAATCCCTCAAACTCTACATCTGGAACTACCGGAATCAAGGGGCGTTTCACGAGGCCGTCACCAGCCAGATACACGGTGATCTTGTGAACAGACTGGAACCCCGCTTCCTGCGCTTGACCGGCAGGTTCAACGTTCGCGGCGGTTTGTACACAACCGTTACCGTCGAGCATATCCAGGATGGCTGGCGCGCGCCGCCCCGCGTGGAACTCGCCTAGCCCGCATTTCGCGCGCATCAAGGTATCAGCACCGAAGATCCAGTCGTTTTGCGGCTTTCCAGAGCAACGTGAGCCTGTACGGCATCTTTGAGTGCATAGCGCTGGTTCACCTCGATTTTCACCGCGCCGCTGGTGACCATATCGAACAGTTCTTCGGCGGCGGACTCCAGATCTTCGCGCTTCGCGGTGTAAGTCATCAGTGTCGGCCGCGTCAGAAACAGCGATCCCTTCGCCGCGAGCACGCCCAGATCCAGCGGGGGCACGCTTCCAGAAGCCTGTCCGAACAGAACCATCATTCCAAGGGGCTTCAGACAGTCCAGAGACCGGTCAAATGTGTCCTTGCCGATTGAGTCGTAGACCACCGGCAACTTTTCATTTGCGGTAATCTTCTTTACTTCCTCCGCAAAATCCTGCTCTCTATAGAGGATCGGGTAGTCGCACCCGTGTGACCGCGCCAGTTCCGCCTTTTCGGGACTGCCCACGGTGCCGATAACCGTGGCGCCCAGGTGCTTTGCCCATTGGCAGGCAATCAATCCGACGCCGCCAGCGGCCGCGTGGAAGAGAATCGTGTCACCAGGCTTGACGCGATAGGTCCTTCGCAGCAGGTACTGCACCGTCATGCCCTGCAGCATCATCGCGGCCGCCGTCTCATCGCTGACGCTGTCGGGGACCCGTACAACACGGTTCGCCGCTAAAACACGCTGTTCGGCGTAAGCTCCAACCGGAGGGGACGCATAGGCCACCCGGTCACCCTCCTTGATCTCAACCACGCCCGGTCCAACAGCGGAAACGACCCCGGATGCCTCAATTCCGGGCGAAAACGGGCCCGCCGGCAGGGGGTACAGCCCGGTGCGGTGATACACGTCTATGAAGTTCAGCCCGACTGCCTTGTGGTCTATCAGGATTTCGCCGTCACCCGGGGTCCCAGGGTCGATTTCTTCCCACATCATCTGTGCCGGTCCACCCACTTCGTGAACCCTGATCGCCATCGTCATAGTCAATCACCTCATATTCTTGCAATTCTTTGTCAGACCAGCCGGCCTGCAAATTCAACCCGGATCCCGAGTAACGACGCAGGACGCGAACTTCAGGCGGGGAAACCGAATGTTAGCAAATCGCGGGCCATCACATCACCGTGCCAGAACTTGCCGACGTCGGTACCCGGAAACCATTATTTACGGCTCTCCCTGATCCGATCATAAGCTTTCTGGATCTGCTGGGTCTTTTCCGTGGCCAGTTTCAGCATTTCATCGGGCAAGCCCTTGGCAACCAGTTTGTCAGGGTGATGTTGGCTCATCAGTCTCCGGTACGATCTTTTGACTTCGGCATCACCGGCTGATTTGTCTACACCCAGGACCTGGTAGGCGTCATCCAGCCGCGGGACATCCCGCCGATTGACGCTGCCGGCACCCCGGACGAATCGCAGTATCTCGTCGATGGAATCGTCGGGGAAATGGAGTCTCGCCGCCATTCTCTTCAGCAAGGCCTTTTCAGTCGCATCCATACTGCCGTCGGCCAGGGCCGCCTGCACCTGAATTTCGAGAAACATCTGCAGTAAAGTCGTGCGGTGGTGGCACTCGAGCCTGAACTGATCCAGGGCCTCGTTCAAAGGAAATTTATCCTGTTTACCCACCTTGAAAAGCTCTATCGCCGCCTTGCGCTGATCGCGGTTGAGCCGCATCTGACTCATGATGTTCTCAACCGTTGCGATTTCGGAGGATGAAACGTGTCCATCCGACTTGGCCAGATGACCCAGCACCGAAAACGTCGCCGTAAAGAACGCCGCCTGGACCCGCTGCTGATCACCGACCCGCAGAAATTCGACGCCGACGACACCGTCCAGCTTGCCAAGCCCCTTGTCGAACTGGTGACCCAAAGCCGCCCCAAGGGCAGCGCCCAACGGTCCCCCCATCATGAAACCGAATGCACCGCCTACCAGCTTTCCCCACCAGGCCATATCGTCTTTCTCGTGGATGTTGTGTTTATGAAACCAGCACGACCGCGCTAGCCCGCATACTGCACCAGTATCCCGAGCGATGACGCAGGACAGGTTTGACTGAGCGCCGGTCTGCAGCGAGGAGCGTCGCCGTAGCTACGGTCCGAGTGAAGACCAAGCCCAGGCGAAGCTGGACAAGTCAGCGCCGGGATAGGCCGACCCCGATGACAAACTGGTCTTTTGATCAATCTATCCAAATCGGTGTATTTGTGAAATAGATTAAGGGCATAGAAAACAATCACGGCCGGTCTGGTGCAATATGCGGGCGAGTGAAACGTGCAGGCTATTGCTGCAAGGTCAGGGTGTTTCCTCGTTGCGTAAGTTCCACATGCTTGAGGAAGGTCATCCCGAGCAGCACTTCCCGCGCGGTACTGTGAGGATTGATCGACGCAGCAACCCCGGCCAGATTTATGCCGCCGATTTCGACGCTGTCCAGCGTTGTGGCGTAGGTCGTGATGAGTCCGTTGGCGGTCTGAACAACCCCGGCAGGCCCCCGTTCGAGGCCAAGCCCGAGAGCAATCTTCTCGGGTATGGACACCAGCGTCGCACCGGTATCCAGGAGAAATTCGACTCGTTTGCCATTGATTTTCCCGCTCGTAACGTAGTGACCGAATCGGTTCCTTTTAAGCACGACACGTTTTTCACCAGCCGGGCCAACGCTGGATTGCACATTGGTATTCGGATTCCTTTGTCTGTCGAGCATGCCCGAAAACAACCAGGTCAATATCAGTGCAGCAAGGATCCATGACGCATAGACCATGATTCTGCCAGTTCGGCCGGTGCCAACGACGGGTCCCTCACCGCTTCGCATGGTGCACCGGCAATAGCGTTTTACTCGCCCCCTCGTTTTTCCCAAAGCGCCGGGCGGGGCGAAATACACGACATAAAAAACATTTTATAAACAGAGACATAAAAAGTTTATCTTTCGTGATTTCTTATCTAGTGTTTGCCGCAAATCTCATGTCGCGCAGCCGATGGGGTCGCCAACCGATTCGATCACCGCGGCATTGCAAAAAAACCACCACTGTCAACCAGCCTGCATATTGCACCGGTATCCCGAGCGATGACGCAGTACAGGTTTGTTCCCGAGCGCCGGTCTGCTGAAACATGCGGGCCAAGCAATCTGGTTGGGCTAATTCGAGCGAGCCGGTACAATCATACACCACCGCGGTTTTGAACGCGGTGGCAATACCGGCAAACAAGGCATCGTAATCGAGAGCGAGGATCTATGCGATTAATTTTACTCGGCCCCCCCGGCGCAGGCAAAGGCACTCAGGCCCAGTACATTTCGGAAAAGTACGAAATCCCGCAAATATCAACCGGAGACATGCTGCGGGCAGCGGTCAAGTCGGGCGGTGCGCTGGGCGTCGAGGCGAAAAAGGTCATGGATGCCGGGCAGCTCGTATCCGATGAAATCATAATGGAATTGATCCGGGAACGGATTTCCGAACCCGATTGCCGTACAGGCTACCTGCTCGACGGCTTTCCCAGAACGCTGGCGCAGGCCGAGGCGATGAAGAAAGACCGGATTGCGGTCGATGTCGTGGTGGAAATTCGGGTTCCGGACGAGGAGATCATAGCGCGGCTGGGCGGCCGAAGGGTACACCTGTCCTCCGGTCGGACCTATCACGTTAACTTCAATCCACCGAGGACCGCCGACATCGATGATGCCACGGGAGAGCCTCTGATACAGCGGGATGACGACAAGGAAGACACCGTGCGCAGTCGGCTC
>JAHEIO010000022.1:0-21102 GCA_024639325.1 Gammaproteobacteria bacterium | reverse complement strand
GGTACCGTTATCGAGGCGTTCCTTTTACCGCCTCTGACAACCTTGATCAGCAGGGTCCACCCGCGTGCCGCGAGCACCGAAAGCAGCACCACGAACAGTAGAATGACCAAACCCTGCATAAATTGATTCCATCAAGATCGAACTTTGTCCGTCTTAAAGCCTAGCACGGCGGTATTGGAATGCAGTCCGACGGCGGTGCAAACCGACGACTGTCTCGGTAATTACTTCAGATAATTTACCTAATCTATTGTTTTTGCTATTTAATCTCCTGGAGTTCCACCTCGAAAATCAAAGTCTCATTCGGACCAATGGCGCCTCCGGCGCCTTTCGCGCCGTATGCCAGTTCGCTCGGGATATAGAAATGATATTTTCCGCCGACCTTCATCAATTGCAGCCCTTCCTGCCAGCCCGGGATGACGCCGTTGACCGGAAACGTGGCGGGCGTCTCGCGCTTGTATGAGCTATCGAACTCGGTGCCGTCCATCAAGGTTCCGCGGTAGTGAACTACGACCGTATCCTCGAGTTTGGGGGAAGCGCCGTCACCTTCTTCGACGATCTTGTACTGCAGCCCGCTGTCGGTCTGCATAACGCCTTCTTTTTCCGAATTCTCCGTCAAAAAGGTTTCACCGGCCTGCTTCGTCTTCTCGGCGATATCCGCCTGCATCGCAGAAATCCTGTTCCGCTCCTCGTCTAGAGTTGCCTGGATCTCCTCGGCGGTAAGCTTGGAGCCGGCTCCTGAAAGAATATCCCTGATGCCGGCTGTCAGCGCGTCCGCGTCGACGTCGATGTTTTGCTGTATTCGTTGAGCCATGTTAACGCCCACTGCGTAACTGAGTTTCTGTTTCTGCGTTGCCAGTTCTTGCTGAGCCAGGGATACCAGGGGAAGGCAAGCGGTGCCAACCACAAATATTTTTACAAGATTCATCGGGTTCTCCGTTTTGTGATACAGCTTCCCGGGGAAGCCATCCGTCGTCCAGGCAAGCGAGCATGGCCGCTTGCTAAAAAATAGGTGCGATTTGGTGTGAGTCTAGCACTAAACATTCCGTAATCCCCGGTAATTTTCCATGCGGCCCGATGCGGTTTCCGCCGTGCGTGACGGGAGTTTCAGGATTTCGGCATTTCACCCACCAAAAGTGCGGGATCGAGCCGTGCCTTGAACCAGTTCATGCCCCAGTGCAGGTGTGGACCGGTTGCCCTGCCGGAAGCGCCGACCTTTCCGATCACCTCACCCTTGTCCACGTCCTGCCCCTCGACCACCAGGATTTCACTCATATGAATGAATATCGAACTCACGCCGTGACCATGATCGATGTTGACCGTGGCGCCAGAGTAAAACATGTCCGGGTGCACCAGCGTGACCCTGCCCGGTGCCGGCGCACGCACGGGGGTACCGCTAGGCGCCGCGATGTCGACGCCGTAGTGCGGTCGCTTGGGTTTGCCATTCAGGATTCGCTGGCTGCCGTAAACACCCGAGATGCGGCCGGCGACCGGCCATTGGAAATCGCTGAGAAAACCCGCGATCCCGCTATCTACAAGCCGCGCCGCCCCGATCAATGCGTTTTCCTTGTTGATTCTCTCCAGGTCCTTCGCCGATGGTGACACCTTGGCGGCAGGCAGTCCGTCGATGCGCTGGATGTCGTATTTCCTGGCTTTGACATTGACGATCTGCTCCCGCCGGCTGCCGTCATGGGCGGTAATGCGCAGCACCGCGTTGGGGGATTGGTCGCGGTTCAATCCAATGACAAACCAGCCCTGCGGCGATATACGCAGATTTCTGCCTTCGAATTCGACCCGCGTTCCCGGCGTCACGCGCCCGACCACCATACCGCCCTGGGTCGTATCTCCACGAAGCGCGATGTCCGAATCGGCCGCGGTCACGACGGCGGGAAGGAAAACGAACAACAGCGGGATTAGCCAGCGTGACTTCACCAGGATCGTTCCTGCCGGCCGCTCAGACGGGTCGATCCGTCGTCGGCACCCGGTTCTCGGATACCAGCCGATCTACGACGTCTTCGATTGCCAGGGTCTCCTGACGCTTGTCCCCCAACCGCCTTATGGTTGCGGTCCGTTCCTCGTCTTCGCGCCGGCCCAGAACGAGAATGACGGGTACCTTCTGCAGACTGTGTTGGCGAACCTTGTAGGATATTTTTTCATTGCGAATATCGCTCTGCGCCTTGATACCGTGCGAGTGAAGCATGGACGCCACCTCCAGTGCGTAGTCATCGGCATCTGACACGATAGTCGCCACCACCACCTGGACTGGCGACAACCAGAACGGCAGCGCACCCGCATAGTGCTCGAGAAGAATGCCGGTGAACCGCTCCAGCGATCCGAACAGCGCTCGGTGGAGCATTACCGGTGTATGTTTGTGCCCGTCTTCACCGATGTATTGCGCACCCAGGCGCGCCGGCAGATTGAGGTCAACCTGCAGCGTGCCGCATTGCCAGTCCCGCCCGATGGCGTCACGCAACACAAATTCCAGTTTAGGCCCGTAAAACGCCCCCTCGCCGGGATTCATTGTGTATTCCAGACCGGTTTCCTTGGCCGCGGTCAACAGGGCTCTTTCCGACGCGTCCCACGTTTCGTCCGATCCGACCCGTTTCTCAGGCCTGTCGGCGTACTTGATCCGGATCTCGTCGAAACCGAAATCACGATAGATACCCAATACCAGTTCACATACGCTTTTGCTTTCCGCCGTGATCTGATCCTCCGTACAGAATATGTGCGCGTCGTCCTGGGTAAAAGCGCGCACCCGCATCAAACCGTGCAATGCACCGGATGGTTCATACCGGTGCACCTTGCCGAATTCCGACATGCGCATGGGTAGTTCCCGGTAGCTCCTCAGATCGTGCTTGAAAACCTGCACGCATCCCGGGCAGTTCATCGGCTTTATCGCCAGCGTACGATCATCCACGGTCTTGGAAATGAACATGTTTTCGCCGAATGTCTCCCAGTGGCCCGATGCTTCCCACAGGCTGCGGTCCATCATTTCAGGCGTATTGATCTCAACGTAACCCGCCTCATCCTGTTTGTTGCGCATGTAGTTGATCAAATCCTGGAACAGCGTCCATCCCTTGGGATGCCAGAATACCGCACCGGGCGCCTCTTCCTGAAAATGGAAAAGATCCATCTGTCTTCCGAGTTTGCGATGATCCCGTTTTTCCGCCTCCTCGAGCTGCTTGAGATACAATCTGAGCTGTTTTTCGTTGGGCCACGCGGTGCCGTATATACGCTGCAGCATGGCGTTTCGCGAGTCGCCGCGCCAGTACGCGCCCGCCAGCGTGGTCAGCTTGAACGCCTTGCCGAGCTTCCCTGTCGACGGCAGATGGGGCCCGCGGCACAGATCCACGAATTCTCCCTGGCGATACAGGGTTATCGCATCTCCAGCATCGATGCCTTCGATGATTTCCGCCTTGTATTCCTCGCCAATGCCGCGGAAGTACCGAATCGCATCTCCACGTTCCCACACCTCGCGACTGACCTGTTCGTCCCGGTCGACGATCTGCCTCATCCGCTCCTCGATCTGTTCGAGGTGTTCCGGGGCGAACGGTTCCTGGCGAGCGAAATCATAGTAGAACCCGTTGTCGATGGCGGGGCCTATAGTCACCTGGGTCTCCGGAAACAATTCCTTGACGGCTTCCGCCATGACGTGGGCCGCATCGTGGCGCAGAATCTCCACGCCGTCCTCGGAGTCGCGGGTAATTATCTCGATCGATGCGTTGTCTTCTATCGGCCGCGCCAAGTCCCGGAGTTCACCGTTTACACGTATGGCAACGGCATTTCGCGCCAGGGACGGACTGATTCCCTGTGCTATCGCCTCACCCGTCGGAGGGTTGTCGAATTGGCGTGTCGCTCCGTCAGGAAATTCGATCTGTACTGCCATCATTCAAACACCAGATAAAAACGAAGCGCGATTATGATTGATGAAAACCGGACCTTCAATGATATAAGGCCAAAGATTGGTTTATCTTGCTGACGTTCGAACCCCACAGGCCCACTTGACGCCAATGGCTTGCCGGCCCAAAACGGTTTGTCTGAAACGAAGTCGGGCGATCCTGGCGAGGCCATCACCGGCTCTATGTACTATGGGCGAGCAGCTTCTTGAAGCGTGGGTTTACAGGACGCTTCGAATTTGTTTGACTTGATCGGCACCCCCAACCAACGTTCAACGAAAAGTGACCGATACGCTCATCAAGAATGCCAGACTCGTAAACGAGGATGTGATCCGGGAAGTCGACGTATTGATACGGAACGGCCGGATCGAACGTGTTGACCCTGAAATATCAGCGGCAAATGCGGCAGTTTACGACGCAAAGGGCAACCATCTGCTGCCCGGGCTCATCGATGACCAGGTTCATTTCAGGGAACCGGGCGCCACCCATAAAGGTGAAATCGCAACGGAGTCAGCGGCGGCGATTGCCGGCGGCATCACCAGCTTCATGGAGATGCCCAACGTCAATCCGACCACCACCACACGCACCCGGTTGCACGAAAAGTACCGGCTTGCCGACCGCAAATCGCGAGCGAATTTTGCCTTCTACCTCGGCGCAACCAATGACAACATCGATGAAATCCGGGCGCTAAAGGCGGGGGAGGCATGCGGTGTCAAGGTATTCATGGGCGCATCAACCGGAAACATGCTGGTAGATCGGCCCGAGACCCTGGAGAAAATTTTCTCGTCTTCACCGGTCCCGGTGGTGACGCATTGCGAAGACACCCCGACAATCAACGCCAACGAGCAAAGATTCCGGGAGAAGTTCGGAGAAGATGTACCCATCGAGCTGCACCCGGAAATCCGTTCCGTGGAAGCGTGTTACAAATCCTCATCACTTGCGGTTGAGCTCGCCCGGCGGTATGGCACCCGGCTGCACGTTCTCCACCTGACCACTCAACGCGAACTCGCGCTGTTCGAGGGCAAACCGCTCGGACAGAAACAGATCACGGCTGAAGCGTGCGTCCATCACCTCTATTTCGACGATACGCACTATGCCGTCAAAGGCGGTCTTATCAAATGCAATCCGGCAATCAAATCCGCATCCGACCGGGAGGCACTCATCAGGGCTGTAGTCGACGGACTGATCGACGTCGTCGCCACGGATCACGCCCCGCACACCTGGGAAGAAAAGCAGCAGACGTACTTCAAGATGCCTTCGGGCCTGCCGCTGGTCCAGCACGCGCTGGTCTCGCTCCTGGAGCACTACCACCGCGGCATCTTCAGTCTGGAGCTTATCGTGCGCAAGTCCGCCCACGCGCCGGCTGAGGTTTTCGGTGTAGCGGACCGGGGTTTCATTCGCGAGGGATACTGGGCGGACCTCGTGCTGGTGGATTTGAACCGGCCGTTTACGGTAAAAAGGGAAAATGTCTTGTACAAGTGCGGATGGTCACCTTTCGATGGTGAGACCTTCCACTCGTCGGTGATGGCGACATGGCTCAACGGCGTCCTGGCTTACAACGGCCACACGGTATCGGATAGCGTGCGCGGACAACGGCTGCAGTTGGACAACTACCAGGCGCGCTGATTTGCCGGCGCTCGGATTTCTCTATACTCATGTGGGAGCGGCGCCTCGTCGCGATCGAATCGGCGCGGGGCGCGCCTCCTACATCTGTTGCTCGATGAATTTGATCGCCCCGCTCAGGCGCTCCAGCGTCTCCTGCCTGCCCAGTATCGACAGCGTTTGGTCTATCGGCGGTGAAACCGGCTCACCGGCCAGCGCAACGCGAATGGGTTGCGCGACCTTGCCCAGACCCATTCCCATCTTTTCCGCTATGTCATGAATCACCGAATGTATCGATGCGGCATGCCAATCTTCCAAAGCCCGGAAGCGCCCGGTGGCGGCTTCGAGCACCTCCCGGGCCGGGTCCTTGAAATGCTTGCGCACCGCTTTTTCATCGAATTCGTCGGGCGGCACGTAAAAGAACCGGCTTCGCTGCACGAGTTCCACCAGCGTCTTGGAGCGTTCCTGATTTGCCCGCAGCACGTCCCGCCAGTTGTCCATCTGATCGATGGCGATACCGGCTTCACTGAAAAACGGCTCTGAAAACCGTCTGAGTTCATCGAGTGAGGCGGATTTCATATATTCATAATTGACCCAGAGGAGCTTGTCCGGATCGAAGACGGCGGCACTACGGTGCACATCCTTGATATCGAACAGGTCGATCATTTCTTCGATCGAGAACATTTCCCTGTCGCCGTGCGACCAGCCGAGCCGCACCAGATAGTTCAACAAGGCGCGTGGCAGGTAGCCCTGATTCCGGTACTCCGTCACGGCGACCGCGCCGTGACGCTTGGACATACGCTTTCCGTCCTGCCCGAGGATCATCGGTACGTGGGCGTATACCGGCAAATGCGCGCCGAGCGCTTTAAGGATATTGATCTGCCTCGGCGTATTGTTGATATGGTCGTCACCCCGGATGACGTGGGTAATACCCATGTCCATATCGTCGACCACTACGGTCAGATTGTAGGTCGGCACGCCATCGGACCGGGCAATGACCAGATCGTCCAGTTCCTCGTTGCGGATCTCGATCCTGCCCTTGATCTGGTCGTCGATGACCACGGCGCCGGACAGCGGATTACGGAATCGTACAACCGGGGACGACGCGCCCGGGACGGGTTCACGATCGCGGCAGCGGCCATCGTAGCGCGGCTTGAGACCCTTTTCCCGCTGCTCCGCTCTCATGCTGTCCAGCGCTTCTTTGCTGCAGTAGCAGTGATAGGCGTGGCCGCTGTTCAATAACCGCGAGACCACCTCTCCGTAGCGTTCCATGCGCCGAGTCTGGAAATAAGGGCCGTCATCGTAATCCAGGCCAAGCCATTCCAATCCGTCGAATATTGCCCGAACGGATTCCTCGGTGGAGCGTTCGAGGTCCGTGTCCTCGATGCGCAGCACCATGCGCCCGCCGACCTTGCGGGTATAGAGCCAGTTGAACAGCGCCGTGCGCGCGCCGCCGATATGCAGATAGCCGGTGGGGCTGGGAGGAAAGCGGGTTACTACCGACACGACCGGTCGCTCGCTCCCTCTCGGTGTTTTTCTGAAGCGGCGCACAGTCGAGCCCGGTAATAAATGGACTCCAGCATGGCGTGAAGGCCGTTGCTGCGGGTCGGGCTCAGGTGTTGGGCGAAACCGATGTCGGATAAAAAACCCGCAGTGCTGGCAAGCAACTCATCCGGGGCGCGGTCATTGAACACCCGGAATAGCACGGCAATCAGTCCCCGCACGATCGCGGCATCGCTGGTGCCGTCGAAATGCAGGCGGCCGTCACGCATTTCGGAGCGTATCCACACCTGCGACTGGCAGCCGTGGATCCTGTTCTCCTCGATTTGCCAGTCTGCCGGAAACTCCGGCAGCTGCTTGCCGAGGTCGATCAAATACTCGTAGCGCCCCATCCAGTCGTCAAAGAGACCGAATTCACTCACCAGTTCATCCTGTGCTCGTTCGATTTCGTTCGACATCGTAGTCATGATCTCCGCCAGCGCGTGCCTTCGGGGCCATCCTCGATTGCTACTCCCATATCGGCGAGCCGACCCCTCACCTTATCCGCCTTGCCATAGTCTTTTGCCTCTCGGGCCGCGTTCCTGTCCAGTATCAGCTGCTCGATCAAGGCGATATCCAGGTCCTTTGCACCCTCGCCAAACCACCGCGCGGGATCCTGCTGCAGCAGGCCCAGGGCCTCGCCGCAGCGCTTGATCGACGATTTCAAGAACGCCCGTTGTGAACTTTCAGTGGTGGTGTTGGCCTGTCTGGCCAGAGAAGACAATTCCGCCAGCGCTCTGGGCGTGTTCAAATCGTCGTCAAGCGCGTCGATGAAACCACTCGGCAATTCCGCCTGCGGCTCGTCCTGCACATCCGAAAGACTGCGCAGGGTCTGATACAGACCATCCAGGCGGCGCTTTGCCTGCGCCAGGGTATCGTCGCTCCAGTCCAGCGGCGCCCGGTAGTGTGCATTCAACAGGGCAAGCCGTATGGCCTCGCCCGGAGCCTCTTTCAGAAGGTTCCTAACCAACAGCACGTTACCCAGCGATTTGGACATCTTTTCGCTGTTGACGTTCACGAAACCGTTGTGCAGCCAGTAGCGCACGAACGTGGTGCCATCGTGCGCACACGTGCTCTGGGCGATTTCGTTCTCGTGGTGAGGAAAAATGAGGTCGTGGCCACCGCCGTGAATGTCGATCGTCTCGCCGAGGTGCGATGCGGCCATGACCGAACACTCGATATGCCAACCGGGACGGCCCCTGCCCCAGGGACTGCTCCAGCCTGGCAGCTCTTCGGTAGAGGGCTTCCACAGCACGAAATCGCCCGGGTCATTTTTATAGGGAGCGACCTCGACCCGCGCACCGGCCAGCATTTCCTCCCGGTCCCGGTGAGACAGTTCGCCATAGCGCGGATAGGAGGCCACGCTGAACAACACGTGACCCTCGGCCGCATAGGCATGTCCCTTGTCGATCAGGTTCGAGATCATCTCGATGATGGAGTCGACGTAGTCGGTGGCCCTTGGCTCCACGTCCGGCGGCAGCACACCCAGTTCAGCCAGATCTTGGTGATAGGCGCGGGTGTATCTGGCCGCGATCTCCGAAATCGCCACGCCTTTTTCTGCCGCCGCCAGATTGATCTTGTCATCGATATCGGTGATGTTCCTGACGTAGCAGAGACCGGGAAATTCCAGCCTCAATACGCGGGCCAGCACATCGAACACCACCGCGGGTCGCGCGTTGCCGATATGGGCATAGCTGTACACCGTTGGCCCGCAGACATACATGGTGACTCTTTCGGGATCCCGGGGAACGAACTCTGCTTTATTGCGAGTCAATGTGTTGTAAAGATGCACGGATGGTCCTGCCCTACTCCATATGTCTTTCCAGAAAGCGGGCGTAGTCTTTCACAATTTGCGCGTGATCAAAAGCCAGCGGTGACGGCAGATCGTCGATGGAAAATAATTCCGCTTTCGCGGCGTCGTCGCCACCGGACGGTTGTCCATGACCGGAACCGCGGAAAACGACGCTGACGACGTGTCCGCGAGGGTCCCTGCCCGGGTCGGAGTAAACGCCGAGCAGCCCGTCGAGGCGCACCGACAAACGCGTCTCTTCCCGCGCCTCTCTGACCGCCGCCTGCTCCACCGTTTCCCCGATCTCGACGAATCCGCCCGGGATGGCCCAACCCATGGGTTCATACCTGCGTTCGACCAGTACGATCCTGCGTCGTGACTGTCCTGCAAGATGGATGATGACGTCTGACGATACCGGGGGCGTGACGGGATTTCTCATTGCTCGAGTGCGATGAAGGTATATCCAATCGGTTGCGTCGGGCCATTCGGGCAGCCGAGCAGAACCTCACCGGAGCCCGTGATGGTTGAGCCCTCGACCGAGCCCGACACGCTGGTATTGACCGGACAGGGAAATCCGCCGACGACACACTGTTCCGTCGTCGTCGATGAAAATTTGTTGCCGTCGAGCCCGATGCTCTCGGGCAGATCGCCCGGACACACGATACCGCCGATCGACTCGAGAATCACGAATCCGTCCTGAGTGATCGTGATCCGCAATGGCGATGAAACCCCGTTGACGGATGAGGTCCCGTTGTACACACCGGCAAACTCCGTAGGGCCCCCGCTGCTGGTCGTATCACCGCCGCTGCAACCCGCGGTCAGCACGAGGAGAAGCACGATCAGCCGGTAACCGCTGACCGACGACGGCCCCGCATCGCTGCAAAACGTCGAGTACCTGGAACGCCTGATCACCCGTCTGCCCGCGGTTGTTGCAACCGCTGTTTGATGCGCTGGTAACGTTTTGTGCACACGCCCATTTCCTCGAGGTGATCTAGACATTCTAAAAAGTAATCCCGATTGGGCCCGCCCCGGCCCCTGCTGCGGGTTAGGATGGATGCGATCCGTTCATCGCTCAATTGGTCGACGAACTGGGGATGACTTGTATCTACGACGAACGCTAGACCCGGCCTGATTTTTTCGTCGATGTGCAGATCCAGCAGCGTAGGCACATACGCCTGCTTTATCATTTCCCGCTGCCAGAGGTAGTGCAGTACCGACGCTCTGTTGCTCCGACGAACCCGGAATGCACGGCCCAAACAGGACCCCCCGGCAGCCAGGCCGAATACGAGACCGGGTTGTTCGGGGGTCCCCCGGTACACGATGGACCGAAGGCACAGCGCACGTCTGAATCCGTAGATCTTTGCCGGCGCAGCTTCAATGAACTCGAAGCCCGGCCGCCACATCAGCGACCCGTATCCAAATACCCATAGATCACCGTCGGGCAAATCCGGGCAGTTTACAGGACGGTTTGTGGGCACTATCGAGCTACCCCTATGCGCCGGCAGGGTGCACCACACTCGCACAGAATGGCGCTCACCACCGATCCGATTTTGTCTTCGACGTGTGCCACGGCGCCGGCATAGACATCGCGAAATTGCTCCTCGGTAACGAGGCACTGCCCCCTCAACCAGTGGATCTCAGCGCGAGCCTGCAAAACGACCTGCCAGAATCCTCCGCTGTCGAGTCCCTTCAGCAGCAAGCCGTCGAAGTCGCCGACGGCATCTTCGCCCGTGGTGTACGTGGCCGCATGGTACTGGATCTCAGTTCCCGCTTCGGCCGGCCTGGAGCTATCGGCCGCAAAACGGGGTCGCATAATCGTCACCGAGATTTTATCCGCCCGTTCGAGCACGCGCGAGGTTTCGTAGTGCCCGGGCAGCCCCTTCACGATCCGGTCAAGTTCACCGTCGGCATATACCGCAGATGCCGCCAGCGCCAGAACCCGAATCATGCCGCATGCCAAGGCCTTGAGAAATCGGTTACCCATAGCCACCCTGTTCTTCACCACGGCAATCGGTCCATATCTACGTTACCCCCCGACACGATGATACCCACTCTAGCTCCGCTCACGTCGAGCTTGCCGGCAACGATGGCCGCCAGCGGCAGAGCTGCGGATGGCTCAACTACGATCTTCATCCGTTCCCACATGGTTCGCATGGCGTGAATGATCTGCTCCTCGCTTACCGTAACCACATTTTCGACATGTTGCCCGATGATCTGCAGAGTTCTCTCCGAGAGGGGCGCCAGAAGTCCGTCCGCGATGGATCTCGGCTCATCGACCGGGATCAGTTTCCCCGCCCTGAAAGACCGAAAAGCGTCATCGGCGCCTTCCGGTTCCACACCCACCACCCTGGTTTGCGGCGATAATCCGTGAGTCGCGAGGGCCGTACCGCTTATGAGGCCGCCGCCACCGATCGGCGTTATGATCATATCCAGCCCGGGTACTTGCTGTAACAATTCCAGCGCTGCGGTTGCCTGACCCTCGATCACATCGTTGTCATCGTAGGGGTGGATGAAATGCGCGCCGGTGTCGTCCACCACGGCAGCCATCGCCGCTTCACGGGCTCGATGTCCCGGGTCGCAATAAACAATGGTCGCGCCGTAACCGGCCACCGCTTCCTTTTTGACACCAGGTGCGCTGCGTGGCATGACGACAACGACTTTGGCATTTCGCGATGCCGCAGCCAGCGCCACCGCCGCCGCGTGATTGCCGGATGAATGTGTTGTAACGCCGCGGCTAAGCTGATCGTTGCTCAGCTTGCTCACGGCGTTGGTTGCACCGCGGATCTTGAACGCGCCGACCTTCTGAAAATTCTCACACTTGAAACAGACCTCACCGCCGGTAATCCGGTTGATGGTCGTCGATGCCAGCACGGGGGTCCTGTTGATGAACGGCGTTATCCGCTCAGCTGCTCCGCGTATATCCGCGATTGTCGGGTGTTCAGACATGTGGGTTGGGATTATAGCTTCAGGCCCAGCCTCCTGCCCTCGTAGATTGCCGCCGGGGCCTGTCGGGGAGAAACACAATCTCCAATGGCATGCAATATCAGCGGCGCTCCGCGCAGCTCCTCTTCGAGCCAGGTTTGCGGTTCGTTGACGCAAGCCAGGACCAGCGTATCGAACTCCCGCCTGGATTCCGTTGCGGTCATGAAGTTGTACAAGGTGGCGCTGCCGCCGGCCCAGGACCTTAACACCGAATTGGTTATGAACTCGGCCCCCAGCCGGCTAAGCGTTTCCCGTAGCGGGATATCTGCGGATGTCCGCGTCAGTTCACGCCCCACATAGGGATCGGGCGTGACGAGGCACACCTTGTGCCCCCGCTCCGCGAGGTACCAGGCGGTCCCGACACCGCGCCATGTGCCGGTATCGTCCAGAAGCAGTACGCGATCTCCGGGCCGCACCGCCCGATTCATCACGTCTTCGACAGAGAAGACGTTGGCCGCATCGACCCCCGGTAGACGTTTAACACCCGGAAGCACCCTCTGATAGCCGGATTCCGCCGGTTGGGAACCGGTGGCAAGGACAATCGAATCGGCGCCGAAGGACCTGACGTCATCCGCATCCACCGGCGAGTTGTAGCGCAGGTCGACATTCAATCGATCCAGCTGGCCTTCGTACCAGCGCAGGAAATCCAAAATCTGTCCTCGCCGGGGCTGCTGTCCGGCGAGGCGAAATTGTCCTCCCAGTTCACCTGACGCTTCGACGAGAGTCACCCTGTGACCGCGCATCGCCGCAACGCGGGATGCCTCCAGTCCCGCCGGTCCTGCCCCCACGACAAGGATGTCTTTTGCGACCTCCGCGCCGGGATAGGGCTCCGTTCCCCACTCGAATTCACGTCCTGCCGAAGGATTGATCAGGCAGCTGATCCAGTAGTCCCTGGAACGCCGGCCCCAGCATTGGTGATTGCAGGAAATGCACGGCCGGATGTCATCGGGCTTTCCTTGGATCGCCTTGTTCGCGAGCTGCGGATCGGCGATCTGACCCCGTACGATAGACACCATATCCGCCTGGCCCGAGGCGATGACGTAGTCGGCGTTCTCCGCCGTTCGAATGTGGCTCTCCGCCTGCACCCGGGCATGCTTCACAACGCGCTTGATGGCCTCTGCATAGGACGCGCCGAGCTTGTCCTCGTACAGTACGGTGGGGATCAGGCGGGTGAAGTCGAAGTACCCGCCCGTGCCCACCGTGACGTAGTCAAAGAGCGCACGCTCGTCATGCCAGGCGGCGATCCGTTGCTGCTGATCGAGGGACAACACTTCGGGATACGCAGGATCCACGCTGATCGCCATGCCGATTATGAAGTCGGGCCCGGTTTCTTCCCGGATACGGCTCAACACCTCGTTCGAGAACCGCATGCGGTTCTCGAACGAGCCGCCATACGCGTCGCCGCGCATATTGGTTGCAGGCGACCAGAACTGCTCGATGAGCGCGTTGTAAGCCGCCATCAGTTCGCAGCCGTCGAAACCGGCCCGTTGTGCACGGCGCGCCGCGTCCGCGAACGAAGCGACAATTTCCCTGATCTCGTCGACGCTCATGGCGTGGCTGCCATCGGTGTCGTGCATTGACGGCAGCCCGGAAGGTGACCAGTTGGGTTCGTAGGAATTATCCCAGTCGCCGTGGGCGCCGACGTGGTAGAGCTGCTGGATCATGACGGCGCCATACTCGTGGCAGGCCTTTGTGATTTCCCGGAAATGCGGGATCACCGCGTCGTCGTCGTGGCGAAAATTGCCTCGAGTCAGTACGCCTGTCCTGTGGACGGGGACCGGCTCGACCACGATCATGGCGGCGCCACCCTCGGCGCGCGCGGCGTAATAGCCCAGATGCCGCTCCATCGGCAGCCCATCGACGCTCATGTTGGCGGTGTGGGCGCCAAAATTGATTCGGTGCTTGAGCGTCCGGCTGCCCAGCGGTAGCGGTTCCCGGAGGTGATTGAACGTGCTGCTCATGTCTTTAATAGCCTCGAATGACTGCGTCACCCCATGCAGGGCAGCTCCGGCGCGGCGCGTCGACTCAGCAATTCGGCCGGGCCGTCCCGAATCACGATATTTTCCTCGTGAACCATCATTTTTCCCGGGGCGAACGTCATGCCGGGTTCAATGGTTAGCACCATTCCCGGGGCGAGCACGGTGTCGTCGCCGGGCATGTTGGACGCACCTTCGGTCAATTGCATGCCCAGGCCGTGGCCGAGACGGCCGACGGCGTTGCCGAGGGCCCCGCCCTGCTCGAGTATTGCCCACATGGCCTCGTAAAGCTGCGCGTGTGTGGCGCCCGGCCGTGCTTTGTCGATTCCGGCTTCGGTGGCCCGAAACACGACATCATAGGCCCTTCGAGCCCCATCCGTGGTGTCCCCGAAGGAAAAATTACGATCGAAATCGCAGAAGTAACCGTCGTAGGTGGTGCCGGTATCTATGATCAGCACATCGCCCGCTAGCAGTGTTCGGTCAGTCGGTCCCATGATGATGTTGTCGTATCCCCCGTAACCCGAGGCGCCGATCAGGTAGGGAGAAGTGTCCGCGCCCCGTCTCAGCAAGTCGATCCTGAATTGCCTGCAGATTTCGCGTTCGGTCTGCCCCGTCGACGCATAGGTCGGCAAGTGTTCGAATCCGGCAGACGCGATCTCGCAAGCGTTCCGTATTTTGTCGATCTCGGCTTCCGATTTAACGGCACGCAAACGATGGGTGATGTCGCTGCCGTCCACCAGATCGATGTGACCGGTGGCGTCACGAAGCCGGTGGAAATCCGTCAGCGGCATGCGCAGATTGGTCTCATGACCCATGGGCATACCCAGTCGCCCATGCACCTTGCAGATGTCACACAGCAGTCGACTGACCAGGCTGACACCGTCGTCCTCAGGCCTGGGCGCTGGCCAGCTTCGTATATCTTCCAGCCAGGTTTGCTGCATGCCCGCCACGCCGATCTCCGGAATGACGGCGATGGGTTTTCCCTCGCGGGGGACCACAAGAAACCAGGGTCTGCTCGGGCTCTCCCAGAACTGAGTATGGAAACCGGAGAAATAGCGCACTTCCGGCTCCGTACTGAGCAGAATGGCATCGACGCGGCTGGCCGCCATCAGTTCCTGCGCGCGACGGGTACGTTCGGCGTACTCGTTCTCCGGGAATCCTCTGGCGGTAATCGCCACTGTACTCATAGAACCGCGTCCATGCAGGCGCGCAGCGAACTTGAAAATTCTTCGATATCGGATTCAAGCGTGTCCCATGAACACATCAGGCGCACTCCGTCGTCGCCAATAAAGGTATAAAACACCCAGCCCAGATCGTGCATTTGGTTGATCACCGTTTTTGGCATCCGGGCAAAAACGGCGTTCACCTGTACCGGCATTAAAATTTCGACGCCAACGATGCCGGATATTTCGGCGGCAAGCAACTGCGCCATCGTGTTGGCGTGGCGGGCATGGCGCAGCCAGGCGCCATCCTCCAGCATGCCGATCCACGGAGCCGACAGAAATCGCATTTTCGACGCCAGTTGACCTGCCTGCTTCCGCCGGTACTGGAAATTCTTGGCAAGCACCGGATTGAAAAAAAGCAGCACATCACCCATTGGATTACCGAGTTTGGTGCCGCCCAGACTGAGCACGTCGATGCCGATTTTCGAGCTGATTTCTCGGGGTGCCACATCAAGGGCCCCGACCGCGTTGGCGAATCTGGCTCCGTCCATATGTATGCCCAGCCCGTTGCGTCTTGCGATATCGACGATAGCCGCCAGTTCTTCCACACTGTACAGGGTCCCCATCTCGGTTCCCTGAGTCACACTCAGCGCGGCAGGCCTGGACCAGTGCACGTCGGATTTTCGGCTGGAAGCGGCCGCTTCCAGTTCCGAAGTGCTCAATTTGCCTTGATCTCCGCCAATGGTGAGCAGCTTGGCACCCCCGGTGAACATCTCGGGCGCACCGCATTCGTCGGTTTGTATATGTGCCAGCTCGTGACAGATGATGCTGTTGAAAGGCTGGCACATCGAAGCCAGGGCCAGGGCGTTGGCGGCTGTTCCGTTGAAGACGAAGTACACGCTGCAATCGATTTCGAAAACCTGCTTCAGCATGTCCACGGCTCTGTCGGTCCAGCGATCCACACCGTAAGCGCCGGCATGCCCTGAATTTGCCCGCTTCAGTGCTTCCCACGCCTCGGGAGCGACGGGTGCGTAGTTATCGCTGGCGAATTGTTTTTTATCGAGTGACATGACAGACCTTGCGGGGGTGGGGCGCACGACAATAAAAAGGCGGGTTCCGAAGAACCCGCCTTTCAACCGTGGGTGGAATTAATCGCAGGGCTATTCCGTTACGATACGAGGTCTCAGTATGACCGAGATTGCCCGCCGGTTTCTTTGCCGGCCCTGAGAGGAAGTGTTTTCCGCTATGGGTCGCGACTCTCCGTAACCGATCGTCTCGATTCGATTTGGAGATATGCCGTATTCCTCGACGAATTTCCGTTTGACGGCATTGGCCCGACGCTCGGAAAGCCCCTGATTGTATTCGTCGGTGCCTATCCAGTCGGTATGTCCCTCGATCGTCATGGTGATATCCGTGGATTCCGTCAGCACCGCACCGATCTGCCTGAATTGAGGTTCGAATACCGTCTTGATATCCGATTTATCGAATGCGAACTCCACCAGGAGTTCGAAGGTATCGACGACCTCCTTCTGGACGGGAACGGACTCCGGCTCCGGTGCCACCGCGGTGACCGCCCGGGGTTTCTTGAAGTGCCAGTTGAACACCAGCCCGACAGCATCATCATTGTTGGATTCTTCGCCCACGTCATAGAAGTGCTGGTAGCCTAAACGGAGCTCCATGTTGTCGGACAGCATTGTCGAAACGCCGAATCCGGCCTGGATTTCCTCGGTCGGATCTTCGGTAACTTGAGCGGAATCGAACGAAAAGCTGCTGATTCCAAGCGAAATAAAGGGCCGCCACTTTTTTAGCCCGAAAAAACGATAAACATTGGCCGACAAGGGAGTAATGCTGGTATCGCCACTCAGATCCGTTCCCAGAAAAAGGTCCGTAGCCCACCTGTCGTTGAACTGGTATCCCACACCAACGCTGCCCACCAAGGGATCGTCGATGTCCGGGCCTCGATCTTTGTCAAGTTTGAACAAGTTCAGTGCCGCGCCTGCATAGAAATGCTTTTCACCGTCCGCCGCACTCAGACCCGGCACAATGACAAAAGCCAGTAGTGAAATAGCCGCTATAATCTTTCTCATTTTTTGATCCCGGTTGGAATGTTGGTATTATTGAGCAATCAAATTGGGTAACATGGGTGCCGATAGTCTAATATCAGATACGAGGTTAGGCTCACATTTTGTCGGAAAACCTGATCCGTTCGCTACAACGACATATTTTAACCATAAAACCGTGCTACAAATAGGGATCCCTCCTATAACTTCCAGAGATCACCAATATGTGGAAAAAACCAACTGAATCCGATTCACCCTCAATGGAAACTCAGCCGGTCGAGCCGGCGATAGAGCCCAGAGCCGCTCCGGTAACCAGCTCGACCCCCAGCCATGCGTCTCCCACCCGAAGCTCCGCGCAATCGGGCACATCGATCATCGGTTCCTCGATTGCGCTGCGCGGTGACATCTCCGGAGAAGAAAACCTGGTCGTCAAGGGCAAAATAGAAGGCACCTTGAACCTGCCCAACAACGACATTCAGATAGATCCCGAGGGTCGCGTCAAGGCGGATCTGATGGCAAAGAAAATCTCGGTTGCCGGCAAGGTCCGCGGCAATCTTAGCGGCAGTGAACGGGTGGTTATCCAAAAATCCGGGGAAGTCGAGGGCAACATCATCGCCTCCAGGGTCGTTCTCGAAGACGGGTGCAAATTCAAGGGCGCGGTCGAGATGAATTCGGATGTGGGCTCTGCGCCGAAAGCGGCCAAACCCGCCGCTTCCAAAGACCAGGCACAGGCTTCCAGCACGACGAAACCGGCTGCCAGCGCTGGATTGCCACGTGCCTCCGGCTCGGCTTAAGTTCAAGGAAAAACCGACACCAACAACGGAAATTGAACTCTCAGTTCCCCGGACACATAACGTTCACTCGGGTATATTTCCAATAATTCGGGATATTCTGGACCAAAAACAGATTTCGGTGCTCGATCTTGGGCCGCCAACGTCCAAGAAGTATCGGTATTTATGCGGATCCGGCGCCCGTGTGTACTGGGACAACACGCCGGGAAGCATCAGCAATGCATTCCATGGTCCGGGAGTCGACGACTTTCCCACCTTTCTCAGTGACTGGGGACCTCCAAAACTGGACGGTCCCCTTGGCCTCATTCTCGCATGGATTTATTTCGACTACATGGAGCTGGAGGACTTACAACTCTGGTTCACCAAGTTGAATGAGTCTGTTGCAATAGGAAGCCGCGTGTATTTTCTCATCCATCATGCGGCACATATCCCGGACAGCGCGCCTTTGTTTGACGTAGAGCTGGACGACGTACTCCGATACAACACTGACAGCGTCAGGAGAGAGGCACCCCGCCACCCGCCCAAACAGCTGGAACAACTCATGCCGGGTTTCGAGATCGAAAAACTCTTTCTCATGAGCAACGGTTTGCAGGAACATCTGTTCTACAAAAAGCACTGAATTCATCCGCACCCGTCAGATCGATGGCCGGCTGTGCGAATGTGCGCTATTCCTGGGGTGTAAAAACCAGTTCATGCCACTTGGCATAGGCGCCATGGTTGCCACCGCAGGGATATACCTCCGCCCCCACGAACTCGATCGACGCACCCTGCTTGATGTCATGGACTCCGGCATCGATAGGTACGATGCGATCCGGACAATTGACGCGCCAATTGGGGCAATCACAGACCAGTTTTCCCATGGACATTGGGTAGTTTCCCTGCGCAATGGTTGAGCCATCGACGTCGATTTTGAACTTTGGATTACCGTCGAACTCAAGCTGGGCCATCAAAGTCACCCGGTAGCTGCCGCTGGCGCCCGGAAAAGCCACCCTGCAAACGCCGGAACCGGCGCCGGCCCTCAAGCCCAAACCACCGTCCCGATTGGTCCATTCCTTGGAGCAGCTGAAATCCGTAAAGGCGCTGAGCCGGATCTTTTCGATTTGCTGCCGCGAATCAGCCTGGGCAACTTCTATGAATTCAGATTCCTCGTCCTTTGCGTCATTGGCCTCCTGCTCCGTGTCGCTGCTGACATCCTGGCCGCTTTGCCCCGTTGATGACTTGGCTGAAGAAGTTTTTGCGTCACCACCTCCACCGCTGGCCACCTTTTCCACCTGATCACAGCTCGCGGACACCATGGCCAATGCAAGGCTTAGAGCGACTGTAAATAACGTTGAGACGACCTTTTTCATTCAATTCGAACCGTTGTGATGTGTAAGCGTGGAAAGTAGCTCAAAGCCAAGGGCCGATCAATGGTTATCGGCTCCAGACGAAGCAGGTTGGTTTTTTATTGCCATATCAAATCAAGAGACCATGTTATACGTTACGCGCCTTCCGATCGTTCCGGCTGATGATATTCGGAGTGGGAAAGATCGCCACATTAGTGCGATACTCGGTCGAGCCCGCATATTGCACCAGTATCCCGAGCGATGACGCAGGACAGGTTTGGCTGAGCGCCGGTCTGGCGCAATATGCGGGTCTTGTCATGGCATTGGAATAGCCTGAGCTTTTGAGGGGACATGGTAACCGGCCTGCACCGCGGGCCGCCGTGCAATCTCGACATACCACCTCTTCAGGTTCGGATAGTCGTTGAGATTCATGGTCTGATAGTCGAAACGGGAGATCCACGGCCAGGTTGCGATATCTGCGATCGAATATTCGACCGCGAGGAATTCGTGATCGCTGAGCCTTGCATCAAGCACGCCATAAATTCTGCGGTTTTCGGCCAGATAACGCCGCTCGGCATATTCACTCTCTCCGGGATTGAACTTGACAAAATGATGGGTCTGTCCAAGAAGGGGGCCGACGCTGCCCATCTGGAACATCAACCACTCTATTACCCGCCAGTACCGCTCTCCCCTGGCGGGAAGCAGACGACCAGTTTTTTCAGCGAGGTACATGAGAATAGCGCCGGACTCCATCAACGCCATGCCATTTTCACGATCGATTATTGCCGGAATCTTATGATTAGGACTGATTTCAAGGAACTCCGGGCGGTGTTGCTCCCCCTCGCCAATGTTGACCGGGTGGACCTGGTATCGCAGACCGGTCTCCTCCAGCATGATTGAAACCTTGCGCCCGTTGGGCGTATTCCACGTGTACAAATCGATCATTGACATTTTCTCTTCCTGGATTTCCTCGGCCCCCGTAGCGATGAACTAGTCTCTGGCGACCTTCGGCGGCGCGTGTAATCTGTTGTCCAGCGTTCCCAGGTGGTGCTCCAGCACGCTCGCGAACCGCAGTAATTCCCGCTCGCCCCGGTACTTCCCTACGATCTGAATACCAACCGGCAAACCATCCGGCGTAAAACCGCACGGCAGCGAGATCGACGGGTGAGCCGTCACGGTGATTAGAGAACAGCTCTCCATCCAGTCGATGTAAGAGTTCATTTTTACGCCTTCGATTTCCTCGATCCACTCCACCTCGACGGAGAACGGCGTCACCTGCGAAACGGGGAGCAGTAAAAAATCATAACTCTCGAAGAACTCTCTTACCCGGTGAAACAGATCGGTTCGCGCCTTCTGGGCCAGCGACACATCCAATGCGCTCAACTTCAAACCCTGCTCTACGTTCCAGATGACGGTATCCTTGATGAGATCGCGATGGCCGGCCAGATCCTGGTGATGGCTCGCCGCGAAGATCCCGGCCCTCAGCGTCTGAAACACGTCACCGGCACCGGCAAAGTCGGGATGGTTTTCCTCCACCGTACAACCCAGATCGGAAATCCGCGGCAGCACGCCCTCCAGTACATCGATGACCGCCCGCTCGACCATGAACTGTCCCAGGTCGCTGCTCCAGGCCAGGCGTGCATGCTGGAAGTCCCCCCCGGAAACATCTTCGAACCGGGCATCCACGCCCGAGAATGAAAGCGGATCGCGCCGGTCCTCGCCCGCCATCACCGACAGCAGCAGCCCGACGTCACGCACCGAGCGCGCCATCGGGCCCACCACCGACATCGTCCCCCAGGCGTTGTCACAGGGGTACCTGGGAACACGTCCTGGTGAGGGGCGCAATCCAACCACGCTGTTGAAGCTAGCCGGGTTGCGAACCGATCCCCCGAGATCGCTGCCATCCGCTATCGGGATCATGCCGCAGGCCAGCGCCGCCGCGGCGCCGCCGCTGCTTCCCCCGGATGTCCTGTCGAGGTTAT
>JAHEIO010000086.1 GCA_024639325.1 Gammaproteobacteria bacterium | reverse complement strand
GTCCAGTTTGTGTGCGGCGTGGACATCGGACGGAGATTGTAAAGTATACTGTTTCGATGCAATCGCCACCCAGAGTGCTGATCACTAAAATTGGTCTTGACGGCCATGACCGAGGGAGCCGCGTGGTTGCCGCGGCACTGAGGGATGCCGGCATGGAGGTGATCTACACGCCGCCATGGCAGGACATCGATGCCGTGGTCCGGCTGGCGCAGGACGAGGACGTCGACGTGATAGGCATCAGTTCCCTGGCAACGGATCATGTCCTTGTGCCGAATCTGATGGCCGCGCTAAATGCAGAGGGTCTGCAACATATCCGGGTGGTAGTCGGCGGCATCGTTCCCGAGATCGATGCGAGGGATCTGCTCTCCGCCGGGGTCAGCCACGTATTCCACCCCGGGAGTTCGATGCAGGATATCAGCGAACAGGTATCGGTCCTTGCCCGGTCTGCGCGCGACGAGGCACCGCAGATCATTTGACTCGTTGCCGCAAACCCCCTGACGAAACACAGCAACACAAGACATGAAAAAACTCGAAGCGAAATACGAGTCGACGCATCCGAACCGGGAACCGTCCGGTCAGCAGAAGACGCGTTGGCTTCATGAATACCTTAAACGGCTTCCAGACGGTCAGCCGGTGAGCAACCGGTCCGGTATAGAAATCAAACCGCTATACGACAATACCGACTGGGACGGCTCGGATTTCGACGGGCAACTTGGGTATCCCGGCCAAAGCCCAATGACCCGCGGCATCTATGCCACGATGCACCGCGGCAGGACGTGGAGCCGGCGACAGCTCATCGGATTCGGCGTTCCCGCAGACTACAACCGCCGATTGCGGCAGCTGATCGAATCCGGTGTAACGGCCGTCAGCCTGATCCCGTGCAATTCGGTCTACCGCGGCTTCGATGCGGACCAGGTCCCGGCGGAACTGCTCGGCACCTGCGGTGTGGTGCTGAACACCGTGGACGACATGGATGCGTGTTTCGCTCAGGTCGACATCGCCAGTCTCTCCACCGCTCAAAACGACCCCTCCCCCTTTACCCTGCTCGCGCTGCTGCTGGCGGTGGCGAAACGTCGGAACATCCCGTGGTCGCGGGTAACCGGCACGTCCAACCAGAGTGATTACATTTCTCACTTCGTAGCCAACCACATGTTCTTCCGGCTTTCGCTGCCGGGTGCACGACGGTTGCTGGTCGATCATATCGCCTTCGTGCTCGATAAAGTGCCGAACTGGAATCCGCTGTCGGTTGTCGGTCAGCACATGCAGCAGGCGGGAGCCACCCCGGCAGAGGCGATGGCATTCACGCTGTCAACGGCCATCCAGTATGCCCGGGACTGCCTCGAGCGGGGCCTGGATCCGGAGCGTTTCTTCACACGTTTCACCTTTTTCTTCGATATTTCGATCAGCGTATTCGAGGAGATCGCCAAGTTCCGGGCCGGACGACGTATCTGGGCGTCGATCGTGCGCGATCAATTCGAGGTCGCCGACCCCGGGGCGTGGCGGTTCAAGTTCCACGCGCAGACCTCAGGTGTGGACCTGACGCGGCAGCAGCCGCTCAACAATATCGCGCGCGTCACGACCCAGGCCATAGCCGGAATCCTCGGCGGCCTCCAGTCGTTGCACACCGATTCTTACGACGAGGTGCTGAGCGTTCCCGCCGAGGCAGCGGCGCGCATCGCGGTCAACACCCAGAACATTCTGCAGGAAGAGGCCCACCTGACCGATGTGATCGATCCCCTCGGCGGCTCTTATTACGTCGAGGCCCTGACCAATGAAATGGAAGAAAAGATCAGATCCATCATGGAAAAGATCGAGGATTGCGGCGGCATGTACAAGGCGGTGCAGGACGGTGTCGTGCAAAGCATGATCGGCGAGTCCGCAATCGCTTTCCAGCACAAGCTGGACAGTGGTGAGCAGACGCTGGTCGGCGTGAACCGGTATCGGACCGACGCGGAAGAAGACCCACCGGGCATCCTGGAGCGCCCGCAGCCGCATCGGATAGCCGAACAACTCGATGTGCTCGAACGCTATCGGAGAAACCGGGATCAGGGGGCCGTAAACACGGCACTGGATCGGCTGGCGCAGGCCGCAAACCGCGCCGACGCCAACGTCTACGCCGGTGTCGTGGATGCTGCACTTGCGGGTGTGACTCACGGAGAAATTGTTGCCTGTCTTCGCGGTGAGTTCGGCGACGGCGCTCCTCTCATTCTGACTTGACGTCCTCCCGCATAATTTACCGGAGCGGTGCTCGAGCGGGCGCGGCCTGATGACACGCCCCCGGCAGCCGCGCCACGCAGGCTCGCAGGGACTCGCCGAGCGGCTTCTCGCGGGCGATCGAAAGGTGCTGGGTCGAGCGGTCAGCGTCGCGGAAAACGGCGGCGAGCGGTGGCTGCAACTTAATGAACTGCTGCCGATCGCCGGTAATGTTGCGACGGTTGGCTTCACCGGCGGCGCCGGATCGGGGAAATCCACCCTGATCGACGCCCTGATCGGCGATCTGCGAGCGCGGGATCTGGCGGTTGCGGTGGTTGCCTTCGATCCCAGCAGCCCCTTCAGCGGCGGCGCCGTTTTGGGTGATCGCTGCAGAATGAGCCGCCACCACAGCGACCGCGGAGTATTCATACGCTCCTTGTCCGCGCGCGGCAGCGTCGGTGGCCTGTCGGCGGGGGCGGGGCGGGTGATCGACACGCTAAGGCACAGCGCGTTCGATCTGATTGTGATCGAGACGGTCGGCGCCGGCCAGTCCGAAGTGGATATTCTGAAGCTGGCTGATGTCTGCGTGGTGATATGCACCCCCAACTCGGGTGACGATATCCAGGCCATCAAATCCGGCATACTCGAGATCGCCGACATCCTTGTGGTCAACAAGATGGATCTAGCGGAGTCACACCGGACGGTACAGCAATTGAAAACGGCCCAGAACCTTCCCTCGAATGCAGCTCACAGCGTGCCGGTCCTGTCCACCATCGCAACCGAAGGCAAAGGCGTTGATACGCTCATCGATCAGATCCTGGAACAGGCCAGCACCTCGCATCGCAAGCGGCGGGGGCGAGACGGCCGTGAACACATCCGCAGACGAGTAGTTCACGCCGTCTCGCAAGAACTCGAGCGTCGCCTGCTCGATTCCAGCGAGGAGCACCTGGAACGGCTCTGCCAAGATATTCTGCGTGAAGAGTGCAGCGTGGAAGATGCGGCGGTTGCCTGGTTGGAGAATAAATTACCGTAGCTCCCGGCAGGACTTTCGGCACGCGGCGCGCCTCCTACGGTCGGAGCGGCGACCTCGCCGCGATCGATCGGACAAAACCTCATGCGCCGATGTTTGCAATGTACGACGAGCATCCATGGCCGTTCGGCCGTCTAGGAACTCACGAAGCCGGCGGCTTTGTCTACGACGTTTAGCAGTGATTTACCGGACAGGTAGCGATCCAGATTGTCGATGAATTGCCGCATCACGGTTTCATGGTAACCGTGAATGTCGCCGGACATGTGGGGTGAAATGATTAGATTTTCCACATCCCACAGCGGGCTGTCCTGCGGCAGCGGTTCGGTTTGAAACACGTCGAGAGCGGCACCCTTGATCGAGCCGTTTCCGAGCGCCTCGATCAATGCGTTTTCGTCCACGGATGCGCCACGGCCGATGTTGATGAACCGGGAAGACGATTTCATTGCGGAAAACTGCGCCTTCGAAAACAGGTTCCTCGTCTGTTCCGTCAAGGGGGTTACGTTGATTACCACGTCCGCCTCCGGCAGCACCCCGTTCAATTCGCCGACGCCGTGAATGCGTTCGAAATCAACATCGCCATCTCTGGCCGTCCGTCCAACCCCGCTCACGCGCATTCCGGCAGCGCGGAGCAGATGCGCAACACAGCGCCCGATGCTGCCTACGCCCACGACAAGGGCATGCCTGTCCAGGATGGTTTCCGTCAACTGGTATGCCCAGGTACGCGACGATTTGGCGGCGAAAGTGTCGGCAAAGGACCTTGCCATGGCAATCACCAGTCCCAGCACGTACTCGGCCATGGCCTGATCGAAAGCGCCCCTGGCATTGGTCAGGATCACTTCGCTCTTTTGAAGGGCCGGAAACAGCGCCGCATCGACGCCCGCACCGCACCAGTGTATCCACTTCAGATCGCTGCCCGCATCCCATGCCTTCCGAAGCTGGTTGGCGCGGAAGTCCCAGCCGAGCAAAATCCCGGCACCGGGTAGCGCCCGCCGCAACTCGTCCGTTCCCGTGGCGAATGTCAGTGTGACCCTGTCCAACAGCGAGTTCGACAGCGGCAGGTCCGACGCACTTGCCGCGCCCAGGACTACGAGCCTCGGGTGCTCATCCATCGGCCCCCCCCGGCAAATGATTGTCCCGGTTCGATTCTTTTGCCGCGACATCGCGCAGCGACTCGCCGCTCAACCGGTACTTTATCCACTCACGCTGGGCCTCGGCACCCGCCTGCTCGTAAAAGTCGATGGCCGGTTGATTCCAGTCCAGAACGCTCCATTCGAAACGGCCGCAGCCGCGATCTACCGCGATGCGGGCCAGCGATCCGAACAACGCCTTGCCCGCGCCGCGTTTACGATGCTTGGGCATCACGTAGAGATCCTCGAGATACAGCCCAGGCCGACCCTGCCAGGTCGAATAGCTGAAAAAATACAGGGCGAAACCGATCGATTCGGATCGGTATTCCGCAATAAGCGCCTCGGCATAAGGGTGGTCTCCGAACAATGTTCGGATGAGCAAAGTTTCGTCGGCAACGACTTCATGCTCCGCTCTCTCGTATATTGCCAGGTCGGTGATGAATCCGAGGATGGTTGGAACATCTTCGGCGGTTGCGGGCCGAATGGATACGTTATTCATTTCCTTCACTCTGGTTGTTTTACTTCCAGGCAAACCGGGGTTGCTCGAAATGCGCGACGCGGGTTTCCCGACCGTTCAGCCCTACCTCTCTGAATTGGTACAAAATGGCGGCGGTAGGCGCATACACTTCATGCCCCAACGTTTCGAACGGTGCGGACAGCACCGGCTGGTCGACGCCTTGCTTATGTCGCAACCGGGGGATTTCAGGGCGATCCAGGTCCCACAGCGGAATCCTGAATACCGACTCAACCTCCTCGGGGTCGGGCAGGATCTCTTGCGTGGCGCCTGCCCATACAATTGCCGGGCTCACTCGAAAGCCCGACCGGGTCTGAAAATCGTCCAGCCAGCCGAGGATATCCTTTCGGTTTGCGTCCACGCCAATCTCCTCCCGTATTTCGCGCATTACGGTATCGACAATTTCCTCGCCCTCGTCCACGCGGCCCCCCGGCAGAGCGAACTGGCCGCCGTGGCGGCGCAGGGTTCTCGGTCGCCGGGTCAGCACGAAGCACGCCTCATTGCCCTGCTCCGACGGCACCAGGACGATTGCGACCGCGGCAGGGAGCAAATTACCGCCGGTAATGCGACGGCGTTCGAAGCCGTCAAGTTCACCCTTTACGCGATCCTTGAGGGTCTGGTTGAAATCATACTGCATATTTGTCAATCATATAGCCTTCCCCGGCGGCCCGGATAGACCAACAACAACTCATTGGAGGAATAGATGAAGATAGAAACAAAAGCGGTTCACTCGGGATACAAACCCGACCCTACCACCAACGCGGTTGCAGTGCCTATCTACCAAACCACGTCATACGCATTCGACGACACCCAGCATGGTGCCGATCTGTTCGATCTCAAGGTCCTCGGCAACATCTATTCCAGGATCATGAACCCCACCAATGACGTGCTGGAACAGCGTATAGCTGATATGGAAGGCGCTGCGGCCGCGCTGGCGCTCTCCTCGGGCCAGGCGGCGACGACCTATTCGTTGCTGACCATTGCCGAGGCGGGCGACAACTTCATCTGCATGTCAACGCTCTACGGCGGTACCTACAACCTTTTTGCCCATACTTTTCCCCAGATCGGCATAGAGGCGCGGTTCATCGATCCGGAGAAACTGGACGACATGGTGGCGTTGATCGACGGCAAGACCAAAGCCGTTTACTGCGAATCAATCGGCAACCCGGCGGGCAACGTGATCGATATCGAGAAAGCGGCCGATGTCGCCCATGCGCATGGCATACCACTGATCGTTGACAATACCGTACCCACGCCCTATCTGTGCCGTCCCATGGAGTGGGGCTGCGACATCGTCGTGCATTCCCTGACCAAGTACATCTCCGGTCACGGAACAATCGTCGGTGGCGCCCTGGTCGACTCCAACAAATTCGACTGGGTGACCAACAAGGAGCGGTTCAGGCGGCTAAATGAGCCCGATGTGTCCTACCACGGGGTGGTTTACACGGAAACCGGTCTGCCGCCCTACATACTGCGGGCCCGTGTGGTCCCGCTGCGCAACATCGGCGCCTGCCAGACGCCGATGAACTCGTTCCTCATTCTGCAGGGCATGGAAACCCTGCATGTGCGTATGGACCGAATCTGTGACAATACCCTCGCCGTTGCCCAACACCTCAGGGACCATCCCCGGGTTGAGTGGGTGCGCTACGCCGGCCTCGACGACAGCCCGCACAAGGCGCTGCTGGACAAATACATGGGCGGGCGCGCCTCCGGCATACTGAGTTTCGGCATCAAGGGCGGCCAGGAAGCGGGCGTCAAGTTCATCGACGCGCTGCAGCTGATCACCCGGCTGGTAAACATCGGTGACGCCAAGTCCCTGGCCTGCCACCCGGCAAGCACGACTCACCGGCAGCTCGCGCCCGAAGAACTGGCATCATCCGGCGTAACCGATGAGCTCGTAAGGCTGTCCATTGGGATCGAACACATCGATGACATCATCGCCGACATAGACCAGGCGCTGGATACGGCCCATTAGAATCGGTCGTTCAGTTCATGCCCGGAACCGGTCTGGGCATGAACCCGAACTTATTTCTCTTGTGTTTTGCGTACTGCCGCATATAATGCGCGCCGCTTTTTGTGTTCAGGATTGACCAGTGATCGACTACAACCGGCCGGTCCGGGTTTTCAAGAATTGGAAACTCGGCTGTTACAACATCATGCAGAGCGGGAAACTGCTCACCTCAGCGCGCCAGGTGCGACTGTCGGGCGTGGAGTTTCTCGTTCGCGAATCCGGCCGGAAGCGCATGCTGCATAACGGACGCCGCAATGTGCATGCCTATGCCGTCGGCACACTGGTCGACTATGTGCATCCTGCGGAGTCACGCGACCTGGGCAAGCTCTCCGGACGCGGCGTGTTCTACGATCCCTACAAATTCTCCTCGTTCGTGGACGACGAGACCAAGTACCCCATCACGGCGGCGGAATTCGCCCAGTTCGACGAATCGGGGGTCATTTATAGCTGCCAATAATCCAGCCGGGTTGCTGCCCAGCCACGGATCACGAATCGGCCTGGATCGGCGAACCAGGCCGTCCCGGGTCGATGAAAATTCACTATGACCCTGTTTTCCGATAATATCCCCTCTGCAAGCAAGGCTTGACCCTCGCAATTTCCCCGATTCCCGGGATTTTTTGATGAAATGCGCGGGCCAAACCGCTTAGAAACATAATTTTTACCAACACCAAGTGGGGAACACAATGAGAAGACGTGAATTTTTGAAAAAGGGTGCCGTTGCCGGCGGCGCCGCCGCTGCCGCATCCACGCTAGCGGCACCCGCGATCGCGCAAAATCGCATCGAAATCGCCATGGTCGCCACCTGGGGAAGGGACTTTCCCGGCCTCGGTACCGGCGCACAGCGCTTCGCTAAGCGCCTGTCCGACATGACCGACGGTCGCATGCAGGTCGAGTATTTCGCCGCCAATGAAAGGGTCAAGGCATTCGACTCGTTTGACGAGGTGGCTTCCGGCAACGCCCAGATGTACCACGCCGCCGATTATTACTGGAAAGGCAAGCATCCGGGCTGGGCCTATTTTACGGCGGTACCCTTCGGCCTCACCTACACCGAAATCAATGCCTGGATCCGCTTTGGCGGCGGCCAGGAACTGTGGGACGAGCTCGCGGCTGAATTCGGTCTGAAGTGCCTAATGTGCGGCAACACCGGCGTGCAGATGGGCGGCTGGTTCCGCAAAGAGGTCAACACCGCCAGCGATCTCAAGGGCCTCAAATTCCGCATGCCGGGCCTGGGCGGCGACGTGCTGGCCAAGGTCGGCGCTTCCCCTGTTTCATTGTCGGGTGGCCAGATCTATGAAAACCTGATTTCCGGCGCCATCGACGCCACCGAGTGGGTCGGCCCGTGGAACGACAGTTTCTATAAGTTCTACGAAGCAGCCAAATATTATTACTACCCCGGCATGCACGAGCCCGGATCCATGCTGGCGGTAGGTATGAACAAGAAGTTCTGGGAAGGTCTGTCCAAATCCGACCAACTCATCATCGAAGCCGCGGCCTCCATGGAAAACGACGTCATGATGGCGGAATACAACGCCAAGAACGGCGAATGGCTGGCCAAGCTTATCAACGAGCAGGGCGTGCAGCTGCGTCGGTTCAGCGACGAGATCTACGACAGTTTCGGAGAGGCGGCGGACGAAGTATTTGCCGAGGTGGTCGAACACAGCGACCTTGCCAAGCGCATCCACGAGAGCTTCCTCAAGGCCCGCACCGAGGTGGGGGGCTGGGCCAAGATCTCGGATCAGGCCTATGTCGAGCAGCGCAACCGGTACCTGGGTGTTTGATCAGGTCGCCTTAGCCTAACAAAACCAGATAGAAAGCGGAGCTAAAGGCTCCGCTTTCAGCTTGGACCCACCAGCCATGGCCGATTCCCGGAGTCGAGTACTCGGTGCTATCCTACCCCGCATCTTCGCGGGCGTCATCGTCACGATCACCCTGACTTTTCTGTTCAACAATTACCTGATCTTCTGGCTAGGCTGGCCCGGCGCCATGACCTTCCTCGAGCACAAGCAGTGGTTCGGTTTGGGCCCGTTGATTTCCCCGCTTGAAGGTTACGAGGTAACCCTGGGATGGCTGCAGTTTCTGAGTTACGCCGGCTCCATTTTTGTGGCAGCAGCATATGTCTGCCTGACGCCCACCTTGCCGTTGCGTGTGGACTCCGCCAGGCTGTCCGCCATGGCTGCGTACATTGTACGGGCCGCATTCTGGTCGGTACTGCTAATAGGAATGGTTGACCTTCTCATCTCTTTCCTGCGTGTGGAAGGCCTGTTGGAATCGCTGATCGGCACCGAACTCACCCAGGAACTGGGCAAATCGAGATTCCGCGGGGTGTACGTGCACTACCCGTTGATGGCCCTATCCCTGATTATCGCCCGGTTCATACGCTCACTCGGTTTTATTTGGCTGGCTTTCTTGATCGTCATCGCCGAGTTTCAGATCGTCATCTCTCGCTTCGTGTTTTCCTATGAACAAGCGTTCCTGGCGGACCTGGTCCGGTTCTGGTACGCGGCGCTGTTTCTGTTTGCCGCGTCCTATACTCTGGTCCACGACGGCCACGTAAGGGTCGATGTTTTCTACGCGCGTTTCAGCAGCCGGAAAAAAGCCTGGGCCAACGCGGTCGGCTCCATCATGCTCGGCATCCCGTTGTGCGGGATTATTCTCACCACCGGGATGTGGGGCAGGGGCAACAGCATCAACAGTCCGTTGTTGAGCTTCGAAATTTCGCAAAGCGGATTCGGCATGTACGTAAAATACCTGATGGCCGGTTTCCTGGTGGTGTTCGCGGTTACCATGACCGTTCAGTTCATGAGCTATTTCCTGAGCAGCGTTGCCACCGTGCGCGGTGAGCCCAGCCCCGACCATACGGCCGCGCCCGCGGGCCCGGAAGACGCCTCCGCGGGCGCCTCAGCGTAGCGCAGCACGAACCGTGGAACTCGTATTTTTAACCCTGCTCATCGTGCTGATGATCGGCGCGCTGACCATGGGTTTTCCGGTCGCGTTCGCCCTGCCCGGCTCCGCGATCCTCGCCATCGCCACGGCCGCCCTGTGCGGCTACGTGTTCGCCGGCGATGCGGACGCATACTTCGCCCAGGACGGCGCAATACAATGGCTGAGTGCAGGGGTAACCAACTTCCGCAGCTTGTACTGGGATGTGGAGCGCGACACCTTGATCGCGATCCCGTTGTTCGTGTTCATGGGCATCATGCTGGAGCGCTCCAAGATCGCGGAGGACCTGCTGGTCACCATGGCCCAGTTGTTCGGGCCGGTCCCGGGGGGACTGGGCATCTCGGTGGTGTTCGTGGGCGCGCTGCTGGCCGCCACCACGGGCATCGTCGGCGCCACCGTCATCGCCATGGGGATGATCTCGCTCCCCGCCATGCTGCGCAACAACTATTCGAAACCGCTTGCCACCGGCACCATTTGCGCCTCCGGAACACTGGGGCAGATCATTCCACCCTCCATCGTGTTGATTATTCTTGCCGACCAGCTGTCAAGCGCCACGGACCAGGCCAGCACCAGCCGAAAAGCAGATTTCAAGGAGGCGACGGGCGAGTTTTCCATGCCGTCCGAATTCGACATTACATCCGCCAGCGCCGGCGACATGTTCATGGGCGCTTTCCTGCCGGGCCTGGTTTTGGTCGGGCTTTACATGGCTTACATCCTGGTATCCGCTTTCCTCAAACCCGACACCGCGCCGCCGGTACATTACGGCGGCAAATATAACCGGCAGTTCGCGCTGAAGGTATTCATGGCGCTGGTGCCGCCGCTCACCCTTATTTTCGCCGTACTCGGCTCGATCATCCTGGGCATTGCCACGGTCAATCAAGCCGGCTCCATCGGCGCCATCGGGGCCATGATCATGGGCGGCTACCGTTTGACCGCGGGGCAGCGCGGGGCTTATGCCCCGGTCGTGCTGGCCGTAGTTTCCACCGCCGCTATCATGATTATCCTCGCTGTCTTCGAAATTAACGTCAAGAACATACGGGGAACCGAAGACATCGTCGGCATTGCGCTTGCGGCGACCGCGGTTACCGGCCTGATCATCGCCATCGCCTGGAGCGCGTGGCGGGCACATAAGATAGACAACACCTTGAACGGCGTCATGATCGAAACCGCCAAGACAACGTCCATGGTGTTCATTATTCTCATCGGCGCCGCCATGCTGACCTCCGCCTTCCGTGCCTTCGGCGGCGAGGAACTGGTCAAGGAATTCCTGACGAGTCTGCCAGGTGGGTTCTGGAGCCAGTTCATCGTCGTCATGGCAGTGATATTTTTACTTGGCTTCTTCCTCGACTTCATTGAGATCGCGGTGGTGGTAGTACCCATTGTCGCACCCATCCTGCTCGCCGACCCCGGCGCCAACGTCACCGCCGTCTGGCTGGGCGTAATGGTGGGATTGAACATCCAGACGTCTTTTCTTACACCGCCTTTCGGCTTTGCCCTTTTCTACCTTCGCGGCGTCGCACCGCCTTCGGTCAAAACAACACATATTTACCGCGGCGCCCTCGCCTTCATTGCACTGCAATTGGCGGGGCTGGCCATCGTGGGGTACCTCCCAGGCCTGGTGAATTACCTGCCGTATCGAATGTACCTGACATCGGACACCGCGCCGCCGCCGATGAATCCACGATTACAGGAATGCCTCGAAGAGTACGTATTCCGTATTTATGACGAGAGCGGACAGGATCTGCTGGCCCATATCGAAAGGGCCGGTGCGCTGGATCTCAGCTTCCTACCGCAGGACAGGCAGGTCCGGCTGAAAGAAAGCTTCGCCAAGGCCCGCGACGCCATTCCGCTGTCGGAAAAGGTGCGCGACGCGCTGGGTGCACTCGCTGACTACGAACCCGAGTACAAACCGATTCATGTCGAAGTGAGAGCGTTGCAGTCGCGCATACGCGATCTGGACGAAGAAATCGAGCGCCTTGAAAAGGCTTACACGCTTACGTCCCGTGATGAGCAAGTCGACGAGCAGGCCCTTCGGGAGATCGAAGCCGAAATCAAGCGCACGGAAAATCAAAAAAACGATCTCGAAAACTCAGTCCCGGAAGGGTGGACAGAGGCGCGTGAGCGTTACAAGGGACTTCTAACGGAGCTGAAAAAAGCGCGCGGCACCTACCGCAGCAACGTCGACCAGGCTTATGAGGTGATCGCGGAGATGCGCGGTGTGATCGATGGTACCAACGGTCTGTCGGCCCTGGAGCCGACGCTCGGCGGGCTCGAAGCCGTAATACGCGGCGAAGGACCGGAACAGGCGATGGAATCGATTAAGGCCGCCGAGGCGATCATCGACGAAATTGCCGGAGCGGGAAATGTCAGGTCGAAGGTATCCAAGGCAAGGCGGGCGCTGAAGGGCAAGGCACCGGATCGGGACGAAGCCCTCGCCATGCTCAATGAGGCAAAAGAGCTGTTCGAAGCCGAACTGGCATGGCGCCAACAGGCAACCGAGCGGCTGGCTGATGAACTCGCCGGCTACGATGAAGCCATAAGAGGCAGCATCGGTGTGCGATTGCAGCAGCGCTTGACCACGGAGCAGGCCGAGGAAGTTGCGAGTTGCCAGTCGCACCACCGGGATATCTCTCTCAATTTCTAGACAATGGCCTTGGAGGACAAGTCCTCCGCCCAGGCGGACGGCCTTCGGTCGGGATTCACGCCCTCGGATATGGGCTGTGCCGACAGCGGCACGTCGTTTTACCGCGAGATACTCCCACCCGGCACGCTACACCTTGGTTTTTCAGCGACGGCTATCATCGGCTCAGCGCAAAACCCGGCGACATTTCCAACCACGTCCACATGGTCGGGGCAACCGGGCGGGAATTGGTCGCATTTCGAAACCCGGGTGGTTCCGTGTCCGTTCGCGGCCGAGTTCAGACAGCATGGCGACGCGGAGAAATTTACAAAAGCCTACGCCCCGACCATCCGCAGCTGGAACGAAAGCATCTTCTACAACGCCTTGTCGCCGCAAAGAGACGTCGAAGAGCGCCGGGAGCTGATCGAGGAAATCTACTCGACTTACCAGCAGCGGGTGCGGAAAGCGCCCAAGGGACATGGCATGGACTACGTCCTCGCCTAACCCGCATTTCTCACAAGGATCCCGAGCGATGTCGAAGGACGGGTGCCGGTGAACGCCGGGCTGGAAAAATCGCAAGGAGCGATTTTTCGCGGTAGCCCCGAATGGGTGAGGCGCTTAGGATGCGTCGAGCCGGTGCGATGCATAGCTGGTGCTATGGATCGAATGAAGCCCAAGTTCAGAGGAGCCTGGACCAGGCCATCGCCGGGACAAGCGTTGCCGATACAGACTGTTCTTCAGTCAAAACCAAACAACCTAGGGAAGCTCTGATTAATTGTGTCATTGCCAGGAGCGTGCCGAAGCTGCGAGCGAAGCGTGGCAGGACGCGGCAATCCAGAAGTTCTTGTAGGAGGACAGTACCGGATTGCTTCACTTTGTCGTTCGCCATGACGAACTACTGAAATGATCAGAGTTCCCCGAGCATCGTTAACTCCTTAGCCAGAATTTCAAGGCGTTTCCAAGACACACTGTTTTTTGAACAAATCCATAGACCTCAATGTATGCAATGCTTAACGAGATTCCATAGCCGCCTGGTGAGAAATGCGGGCTAGCTATTACCGTCGCCGCCGGTCATCAATACCAGAAAAATCAGCAGGGCTTGGTCAATTAACCGCATAGCCGAACAATCGTCTCGTTTGTAAATTCAGTCAACTTTTCGTCAGCAGGCATCGAAATTGCTACGAAGGCACGTCAGGCACCCAGATGTATCCGTCGGGGTCGACTAAAAATGCTTCTCTCAGGCCGTGGGGTTTGTTCGCCGCGCTGGCCATCACTTGATAGCCATGTTCCATCGCCGCCTCCTCCGCTTTGTCCGGATTACAACCATGCAGGCGCAATTCCGCCCCGGCACCGCGCTGGCCGGCGGCGTTAGCCCCGATGCGCACCGGATGCCGGTCATAGGTGTGATCCGCATGGAGCATCCATTCGGAGCCGTATCCACGCACCACCGCAAAATCCGGGTCACTGTAGACGACTGTTGCGCCCAGCACTTTCACCTGGAAATCGAGTGATTTTCGAACATCCTCGACCAGCAGGTTGAGGGTAAGACCGCTCAGGGAGCGGCCGTACTCGTCAGCCTGCATCCAGGAGTCCCCTTCACGTTTTTTCATACAGTGGCCCGTAGTTGCGACGTAGCAGTTATACTGGGCGCTCTCTGCCGGTTCAAGTGAAAACAGCTATTGCACTCGCGCGGCCGGACTGGTTTTAAACCCTGGAAACGAAACAATAAGCGAGGTCATGACATCATGAATCTGAATAACATCAGGGTAGCGGTGATCGGTGCCGGTGCAAACACCCGCAAGCTCCACATACCCAACCTGCAGGCGCAGACGGGCGTCGAGATCGTTGCCGTTGCCAACAGAACACGGGCGTCCGGGCGGAAGGTCGCCAGGGAATTGCACTTACCGCGCGTGGCGGACAGTTGGGAGGACGTCATTTACGACGACGAAATCGACGCCGTGTGCATCGGAACCTGGCCCTACATGCATGCACCTCTGACCATAGCCGCGCTGGAATCCGACAAGCACGTGATGTGCGAGGCCAGGATGGCCATGAATTCCATGGAGGCGCATGCAATGTTCGAGGCATCACGCATGCATCCGCGGCTCGTCGCCCAGATAGTACCGGCGCCGCATACCCTCGCGTTCGACCGCACGATCATCGACCTCATCAGCAAAGGATACATCGGGGACCTGATTACGCTCGACGTGCGCATCGCGGAAGGGAGCAACTTTCCGCAGCGGGACGGACCCGCCCTGTGGCGTCACGACCGCGATCTTTCCGGTAACAACATCATGTTCCTTGGAATCTGGTACGAGATCATCATGCGATGGGCCGGGCCGGCAAAGACCGTGCAAGCGGTGGGCCAGAACGTGGTCAAGTACCGCAAACGCGCTGACGGCACGCGCGCCGCCATGACCATACCGGACCACATCGACGTGATCTGTGCCATGGAGCAGGGCGGCCAGATGCGGCTTACCGTGTCGAACGTGGTTGGGCACCTGCCTCGCACGGACATCTATATCTGCGGAACGGAGGGAACAATCCGATTGACCGATGAGGACGGCAAGCTGGAACTGACCGCGGGCCGCCGGCGCAACAAGCGATTGACGCCGGTAAAAATACCGAAGAATAAGAAAGGGGGATGGCGGGTCGAAGAAGAATTCATCAACGCAATCCGTGGCAAGGAGATCATCACTCATACCGATTTCAGCACGGGAGTGAAGTACATGGAATGGACCGATGCGGTGACCAAGGCGCTGAGAACCGGTGGCATGGTGCATCTGCCACTCGAGATCGATTACTGAATTCATCGCGGCGGGGCG
>JAHEIO010000207.1 GCA_024639325.1 Gammaproteobacteria bacterium | reverse complement strand
ATGCGCGGTCGAGAGAGCGAGTGCGAACGCCTCGGCCGGTTGGTTGGTGGCGCAGTGCTGGCGACACAGGTGCCACGCGGCGGCGCTCTCGCCAGGTGTCCAAGCTCAAGCAGCTAGGCGTCGAAGCGCATCGGGACGAGCCCGAACGGTCCCGCCGGGGCCGCATGTATTGTTGCACTAGGTGCCGCGTCCAGCGGTCGCCCCCGGCAGCTCCACCTCGAGACGCAGCCGATTAGTAAACGCTTTCAGGCTGTTGGCCTGCTTGACGGCGATGACCACACGCTCTGCCGCCGCCGGTCGACCCAGGTAAAGGTTCATTGTAACGCTCTAACAATATTGAACGGTCCGCTTATAGGCGCACAGTCGCCGTTCAGTAGCGATCAGGAAAAGGGAATATCATCGTTTCCTAACAGCCGGCTTACGACCCACCGCCGGTTGCAATAAAGCGTCAAGAGATTCTCCTGCATCCACCATAGCGGACGCGCCGGACCGCGTTACAGGCTTAAGATTCGTCCAGTGTTCGCGCGCAATTGAACGAGAGAAAAATACTCACTGCGGTTTCGCGTACGATCGGGACATATTGCCCCACAACCCGTACGGGCAATAATTTAAACACTTTTGTTGTTCACAGAATTTTCACGACATTAAGTAGAATATCGACGGAGCAAAACAGTTAACCCAAATGTCCTTCTGCGATGAATGAAGGCATAACGCTCAGCTGTAACCTACCCGGCCTTTTTGGTCCGAACAGGAGCGATTTTCAAATTCTTACTTTGCTTGGCGACAGACGGCATGATTTACCTGAATAAAGAATGTCCGACCCATTGTTCTGATAGCAGGTGTTGCACGATTATTCACGCATTACTTTAACGAAGGGAGCTTACGTTAATGCTTAACAAAAAAATATCTTTTCTCACCGCTCTGGCGATCACGGTATCAGCACTTGCTCCAGCAAGCTCGCTTGCAGCGGGCGGTATGGCGAAGTCAAACCAGTTCTGGTGGCCGGAACAGCTGAACCTACAACCACTTCGCCAGCATGCGGCAGAGTCCGATCCATACGGCGATGGCTTCAACTATGCCGAGGCTTTCAAAAGTGTCGATCTAATAACGCTGAAAAAGGACATCGAGACCGTGTTGAAGACATCACAGGACTGGTGGCCCGCAGACTTCGGTCACTATGGACCATTTATGATTCGAATGGCCTGGCACAGCGCAGGTACCTACCGCGTGCATGACGGTCGCGGTGGTGCCGACGGCGGTCAACAACGCTTCGAACCCTTAAATAGCTGGCCAGACAACGCCAACCTGGATAAAGCTCGCCGGTTGCTTTGGCCGATCAAGCAAAAATACGGACGCAATCTCTCCTGGGCTGACTTGATGATCCTAGCGGGTAATGTCGCGCTGGAATCCATGGGCTTTAAAACCTACGGCTTCGCCGGCGGGCGTGAAGACGATTGGGAACCAGACCTCGTTTACTGGGGGCCCGAGACCGAAATGCTCGCCAACGACAAGCGTTATGACAAAGACGGCGATCTCGAAAAACCGTTGGCCGCGGTGCAGATGGGATTGATCTATGTGAACCCGGAAGGGCCGAATGGCAATCACGACCCGATCTCTGCCGCCAAAGACATCCGCGAATCGTTTGGCCGAATGGCGATGAACGATGAAGAGATTGTCGCTCTCATCGCGGGCGGGCATACGTTGGGCAAGGCCCACGGTGCTGCCAAGCCTGCCGATTGCGTGGGTCCCGAGCCGGCAGCGGCGGGTATTGAGGAACAAGGCTTTGGCTGGACAAACAAGTGCGGCAGCGGTACGGGCGCCGACACCATCACCAGTGGCCTGGAAGGCGCCTGGACCTCCACGCCGACCGCGTGGTCGATGCAATACTTGGACTTTCTTTTCAGATTCGAGTGGGAACAAACAAAAAGCCCGGCCGGCGCGGTGCAGTGGATTCCAACAGATAACACCGCTACCAATCTCGTACCGGATGCCCAGGACCCGTCGAAGAGACATGCGCCTATCATGTTCACAACGGACATCGCGCTGAAGCGTGATCCGGAATTTCGACAGATTTCCGAGCGTTTCCTGAAAAACCCGAAAGAGTTTGACCTTGCGTTTGCCAAGGCCTGGTATAAATTGACTCACCGTGACATGGGCCCTCGCGCCCGTTACGTTGGCGCCGAAGTGCCTGATGAGGAACTGCTTTGGCAAGACCCCATTCCCACGGTTGATCATGAGATAATCGACGCCAGCGACGTTGCTAACCTTAAAGCGAAGATACTCGAATTGGGTCTGACTGTGCCGCAACTGGTTAGAACGGCATGGGCGTCGGCCTCCACCTTCCGTGGCTCCGACAAGCGCGGTGGGGCGAACGGTGCCCGCATTAGCCTGGCGCCGCAAAAGGATTGGCTGGTCAATAGTCCCGATGAGTTATCAAAGGTGTTGAGCACGCTGGAGACGATTCAGGGACAGTTCAATCAATCGCTTTCGGGTGGGAAGAGGGTCTCGCTAGCCGACGTCATAGTCCTTGGTGGTGTTGCCGCTGTTGAAGAGGCGGCCAAGAAATCCGGATTCAGTGTTGAGGTCCCATTCACACCTGGACGCATGGATGCCTCGCAAGAGCAGACCGATGTCACTTCGTTCGCCGTCCTTGAGCCGACCGCAGACGGTTTCCGTAATTACTTCGGTGACAATAGCTACGGCTCCCCGACGGAGATGCTGGTGGAGAAGGCCGCGCTATTGACGCTGACCGTGCCGGAAATGACAGTGCTTGTCGGCGGTATGCGAGCCCTGAACGCCAATACGGGACAAGTTAAACACGGCGTATTTACCGAGAATCCGGGCGCTTTGAGCAATGATTTCTTTGTCAACCTGCTGGACATGTCGACAGAGTGGAAGCAATCGACAGAGTCGGCCGGAGTCTACGAGGGATATGAGCGCGGCACTGGCAAACTAAAATGGACAGGGACCCCTGTCGATCTTGTTTTCGGATCAAACTCCGAGTTGCGTGCTGTTGCGGAGGTCTATGCCAGTAATGACGGCAAAGAGAAGTTTGTTGAAGACTTTGTCGCTGCATGGACCAAGGTCATGACCCTCGATAACTTCGACACAGTTGGACATCAGCGCGGAGGCGCAAGCGCAAGCAACTGACTCGAGACCGATATAACAGGCGGTTCTCCGGTCATGACATGAGCCTGAGCAGCTGTCTGTGACCCAAAGTTAACGGCGGCGTGTCAATACGCCGCCGTTTTTGCAAATCTTACCGGCGGCAGCAATGTAATCTACAGCGAGCATTCAACGTGATAATTTCTGATCTACCACAATAGCCGCTCCTTTAATCGGGCCCCAAAGTCAAGCACCAATATTCAACAGTTTTTTTCTCTTGGGTTCGTCGCTGTGTGGGTCACGCTCCTTTCCGCAGTCGGCTGAGCAAGTATAGTTACAGCACGCTGCACGCATTAGTCGGACAGAATGGAGAGCCTTGCTTTGGGGCGCGGTTTATAGCGCAGCAGACATTTACGGCTTCATCCAGACATTCGTCCACACGAGGGACGTTCCCGTTAAGGTTCTACAGCCAATTAGCAGCAGTTGTTCATGTTGCCCCTTCTGCAGAGCCGTATCGGAAATCGGTATCATCCATCCACATCTTAGGCAGGATGACGGCCAGTTTACGCGCCACGGCGATCACCGCACCCCAAGACAGCTCGATAAAGCCCTCATCCGGCAACTCGCTTCCTGCCAATGGATCACCGATAAACTCAACGTGCTCATCACCGGACCCACCGGCGTCGGCAAATCCTTCATCGCCTGTGCTCTCGCCCATCAGGCCTGCCGCGAAGGCCATACCGTCCTGTACTTCCGACTCCCCAGACTGTTCTCTGAACTCACTGTCGCCAAAGCCGATGGCAGATACCCCAAACTCCTCAACAAACTCGCCCTTACCCATCTCATCGTCCTCGACGACTGGGGACTATCCTCGCTTGACGATGATCAACGTAAAGACCTGCTGGAAATCCTCGATGACCGCCATCAACAACGCGCCACCATCGTCACCAGCCAACTCCCCATCTCAAAATGGCATCAGATCATCGCTGAACCCACACTCGCCGATGCCATCCTCGAC